>VBKF01000133.1 GCA_005888095.1 Deltaproteobacteria bacterium
GCTCGAGCCACCACTCGAGGGATGGCGTCGGCTCCGGGTCGGCGGCTACCGGATCGTCTTCAACTACGGGAAGTGAGATGCGACTCGCGTGCGCCTTCGCGGATCACGGTCCCGGATCGCGGCGATCGGGCCAGCGGTGGAGGTCGGTCCTACCCCACATCGGCAACCATCACCCCGGCTCGTGGCGTGGCGGTCGTGGTGGTCATGGTCCGGCCCGCGCACAGCGGATCCGGCGATCAGGAGGTGCCACGGCTTGTGGCCTGAGCCCCCCCGGCCAGAGGGTGGCCGGGAGGCGGAGGAGGGCATCCGCGCCCTCCTCCCCCCGGCTCCCCGCGTCGTGGCTGGCTATTGCTGAACGAGTGTGTCCACGCCGACGACGCTGATCCGGCCGTTGGACACCGTTCGCGTATCTCCCCCCGTCGCGCAGTTGACGTTGATCGTCACGACGGAAGACGGACCGCCGGCGGCAGTGAACACGCCTTCCAGCGCGACGCCCCCTTTGGCCACGTTCGTGTTGTCCCCCAACAGCAGCGTGTCCAAGCGATCGATCTCGGTCGTCACACCGTTCTCCACCGCCACGAGGACGCAGGTGATCTGACTCTGGCCCTTCGCGAAGGGAGCATTCAGCTTGGCGTCAATCATGTACGAATTGGTCCCGGAGACCACCTGAGAGAGCACCGGGCTACTGATGGAGCTGATTGGCGCCGCCCCAAACTTCTTGTGCCATCCGTATGCCTTGCCCGGATTTCCGTCCTTCCCGTCCTTCCCATCCTTCCCGTGACAAATGAATGTGGGATTATCGGTACCGAGAGGGTCGTCCACCCACGAGCTCGTCACCTCGTCGACGTGTTGGGTGTAGACGAGGAAGGCCGGCTTCGGCGTACAATCACTCGGATAGCCCGGATCGCCCGGCTTGACGACCACCTTTCTTACGCCCTTCCCATGCTGGCCGTGGTCGCCTTTGTCGCCCTTGTCGCCGTGGTCGCCCTTGTCGCCGTGGTCGCCCTTGTCGCCGTGGTCGCCCTTGTCGCCCTTCTGTCCGTTGACACCCGCGGCGCCGTCCTTTCCGTGACAGATGACCGTGGGGTTGTCGCTCCCGAGGGGGTCGTCGACGAACGAATTCGAGACGTCGTCGACGTGTTGGGTGTAGACGAGGAAGGCCGGCTTCGGCGTACAATCGATCGGGTAGCCCGGATCGCCCGGCTTGACGAGCACTTTCCTGACGCCCTTCCCATGCTGGCCGTGGTCGCCCTTGTCGCCCTTGTCGCCGTGGTCGCCCTTGTCGCCCTTGTCGCCGTGATCGCCCTTGTCGCCGTGGTCTCCCTTGTCGCCCTTCGGTCCGTCGGCACCCGCGGCGCCGTCCTTTCCGTGACAGATGACCGTGGGGTTGTCGGTACCGAGCGGGTCGTCGACAAACGAATTCGAGACCTCGTCGACGTGTTGGGTGTAGACGAGAAAGGCCGGCTTCGGCGTACAGTCAGTCGGGTAGCCCGGATCGCCCGGCTTGACGAGCACTTTCCTGACGCCTTTCCCGTGCTGGCCGTGGTCGCCCTTGTCCCCCTTGTCGCCCTTGTCGCCGTGGTCGCCCTTGTCGCCCTTGTCACCTTTCTGCCCAGGGACACCCGGGTTCCCGTCCTTGCCGTTCTGTCCGTTCGGTCCCGCTGCGCCATCCCTGCCGTTCTGCCCCGCCGCTCCGTCCTTTCCCCGGCAGAGGTAGGTAGGGGCGGTGCCGTCGTCCACCCACGCCCCATTGACGAACTGTTGGGCATAGATGGCTATGGCCGCACCCTGTTCACATCCCGTCAGCGCGTATTGCGGGTCTGACGGTTGGATGCGGTCTCGTCTGAAGCCTTTCCCGTGCTGACCGTTCTGCCCCGGGAGTCCATTGAGTCCGGGGTCGCCCTTGTCGCCCTTCGCGCCCTGCAGTCCCGTCGCGCCCGGATCACCCTTCGGCCCTTGCGCTCCGGTCGCGCCCAGATCCCCCTTGTCGCCCTTGTCCCCCTTCAACCCCGTCGCGCCCGTGGCACCCTTCGGCCCTTGCGGTCCGATCGCGCCCAGATCCCCCTTGTCACCCTTGTCGCCCTTCAACCCCGCCGCACCCAGATCGCCTTTCGGCCCTTGCGCTCCGGTCGTGCCCGGATCCCCCTTGTCGCCCTTGTCCCCCTTCAACCCCGTCGCGCCCGGATCACCCTTCGGCCCTTGGAGCCCGGTGGCGCCGGTGTCACCTTTCGCACCGTTTTGACCGTTGATTCCGTTTTTACCGCGGAGCGAGAAGTTGACGGTGATGCCGTCATTGTACGGCGCCCCCTGGCCCGTCGAGACGATCAGGCGGTAGGTACCCGCCGGGCTGAAGTCCGCGCAGTTGATCGGGATGTTGATCTGGTTGGCATCCCATTGTCCGGTCGCGGGCATGTAACTCTTCTGGAAGGCGCCCATGCCGATCGCAACGACCGGGATAGCGCCGCTGTTGTTGAAGTTCTGACCGTAAATGGTCAATGTTCTCGTCAAGGCATCAAAGACCGGCCCGGTGGCCCCCGGGCTGGGAGGGCAGAAATCGTCCAGCGTCGCGCTGCTGATCGCCACCTGGATTCTCGCGCTCGTGTCCAGGGTTTGCGCCCTGCTGAAGGACGGTGCGAGCGCCGGCAACATCACGCCGAGGACGGCCGCGACGAGGGGCCTTCGCAGCCGTCGCATCGTGTGACCTCCTTGCGGCATGGGAACCCCCCACGCCCCGAATGTGAAGAGAAAACTGGTCCGGGTTTCCTTCCAACCGATGCTGCCTAGTTTCATCGCAAGCTTGCCCTCCTCAGGCGTTGAGTTAGTGGCGGCTACAGTCCCCCAAGGCCGGTGTTTTTGTCAAGAGCTAGCGGGTTGGAAACCGCTGTCAGCGTTCCAAACTAAGTAGGATTCGGGACGGCGGGAATGAAAGCGTAACTCGCACGGAAGCGTAACTGGGAGCAAATGCGTAACTGACTGATCCGGCGCGCGGGAGGGCAATCCCGGTAAAGGCCGGAGGTTGGGCGAACGAGCGAGCCGCGCCATCTGGCCAGCGGGCGCCAGCTCACTTTCACCGTCCAAAAATGCACAGCGATCACGCCAACGGTGACCGTCGCCGCGATCTACTGTCGGATATTCAAGCCGTTGCTGTCGACGGTACGCGCATTACGCCTTGCGCCGTTAGCGTCACGATCGTCGGAAAACGGGGGAAGGGACGGTTGGTCGGATGGGCGACTCCTCAACGAGCATCCGGACGCGGGACCCGACTACCTAGCCGCCCGTCGTGTTCTCGCGTGGCCTCATCGGCGGCTGGACCCACGTCCTCGTTCGCCGCTCGCGGCGAGCGCCGCTTGATCGGGGGAGCCTTCGCAGCTCCACGCATTCAAGCCAGCGGAGGCTCGTGCTCCTGGACCAGCAGGGGCGAGTGCTTGCACCGTGCAGGCGCGGTCGGTCGGGACCCGTCGGTGGGGATGTTCGCCGCCTTGTGCTGTCGCGGTCACGAATCGGGGCTTTCCCGCGACGCCCGAGGCCGTGCGCGCATCGCGACGATGAGATGCGGCGGCGCGATGTGGCGCAGATACTGGCCGGTCGTCCGGCGGGATACATGACCCAGCGCAGCCTGCAGGATCTCGAGTGGCACCTGCTTGTCAGCGAGTCGAGCCGCATGCGCGTGGCGCAGGCCATGCGCGTGTACGCGCTTCGCGATGCCGGCCTTACGCGCAAGACGTGGGAGGAGTGCACGGACGTATGCGGATTGAAGCGGGCGACCCTCTAGTGTGCAGAAGAGCAGGGATCCGGTCTCGAGGCGCAGACGCTCTCGCCGATCGAGCCATCGTTCGAGCACCGCGAAGGCGGCCGACTCCAGTTGAACGCTGCGCTCCTTATTGCCGTTTCTTCTTGGCGGGGTGATCGATCGGTGTGTCCGATCCAGGTTGCTCGGTAGCAAGGCGAGGACCTCCGACACCCGCAGCCCGCCCTCGTACAGGGCAACGATCAAGGCGCGGTTACGGATGCCGGTCGACCGGCGGTCCGAACACGCGCCGATCAGGGCCTCTACCTCCGCCGGCGCCAGGAGCTCTACGGGGTACTTCTTCCCCGCGTTCGCGGGCCGATAGGGGGCCCGTCCTGCTGGCCCATTCATATCCGTCCCGTACCGGCCATGCCGCTTCCCGCTGCAAGCGGCGTACCCGGGCGGCGACCGCGACGGATGGCGTTGCAACACTGCCGCCATAGGAACCGCGGTTCATGCCGGTCGCTCACCGCCGCCGTGCGTTCATCTACCTTCGGGCCTCCGCCCGCCGCCACGGAGCGGCTCAGGCGGCGGGTTCGAGGAGGTCGAGGAGCGCCGCCTCGTCCTCCACCTCGAGGTCGACGCGGAGCGCCACCAGTGCCTCGAGGCCGGGAAAGCGCTCGAGCTTCGTGAGGTCCTTCTCGGTCGTCACCAGCGTGCCCGCGCGCGCCGCCGCGGCGATCCGCCGCGCGTCGGCGGCCGTGTAGGCATGGTGGTCCGGGAAGCGGAGCACGTCGCGCACCCGCGCGCCGAGCCGCCCGAGCGTCTCGACCAAGCGCTCGGGCCGCGCGATGCCGGCCACCGCCACGACGTCTCGGCCGACGAGCGCGTCGAGCGGCTCGGCGTGGAAGGCGCCGTCTCGCGCGCGCACCGCGGCCACAGGTGCGAGCCGGCCACGGAAGACCACCGTTCCCGGCGGGACGGAGGCCGCGGCGTCGCCGACCGCGAGCACCGCCCGCGCCCGGCGGAGCGCGCCAGGCGGCTCGCGCAGCGAGCCCGCGGGCAGGCACCAGTCGGCCGCCGCGTCGTCCGCCACCAGCACGAGGTCGGCGTCACGGGCGAGGGCTCGATGCTGGAAGCCGTCGTCGAGCACGATCGTGTCGAGGGCGAAGCGCGCGCAGGCGAGCGCGGCCGCCTCGTGGCGGCGCTCGCCGGTCACGACGGGACCCGCGAAACGGCGCGCCAGCATCACCGCCTCGTCGCCGCCGTCCTCCGCCGTGACGAGCGCCCGACCCTCCACGCCCACGACGACCGGGCCGGGACGCCGCTTGCGGTAGCCGCGCGCCACGATGCCGACGCGGTGACCACGCGCCGCCAGACGCTCGGCGAGCCAGAGGGCCGCGGGCGTCTTGCCCGTGCCTCCGACCGTGAGGTTGCCGACGCTCACCACCCACGCCGGCACGCGGCGCGCGGCGAGCCAGCCGCGGTCGTAGAGGTGGTTCCGCAGCCCCACCGCCGCCCGATAGGCCGCCGCCGCTGGGACGAGCGTCATCCGGAGCGCGCGTGCGCTCGGCGTCCGCCCGAGCCACGCATGGCGGGCGAGCCCTTCCAGCGACAGGGCGCTCATCCGGACGACGCCTCCGCGGCGTGCGCGGTCGTGAGCCGCGCGGTGATGATCTTCACATGCCGCTCGAGGGCGCCCCGTCCGCTCTCGGCCACCGCCCGCGCCCGCTGGCCCATCGCGACGGCGCGCTCGGCGTCGGAGAGGAGCCCGGCGAGCGCCACCGTCAGCGCCGCGGGCGATTCGACGCGCACGAGCCCGCCGGCTGCGGCGAGCCGGGCGACGAGGGCGGCGCTGTGCTCCGTGTGCGGGCCGACCAGGATCGGACGCGCGGCCCGTGCCGGCTCGAGGACGTTGTGGCCGCCCGCCGGCACGAGGCTTCCGCCGACGAAGGCCGCCCAGGCGAGGGCGTAGCAGTGCGCCAGCGGCCCCACGGCGTCGAGCAGCACGACGGCCGGGCCGGGCGGCAAGGCCGCCGCCTCGTGCCCCACGAGCGCCGTGTATCGCAAGCACGGGAGCGGCGCACTCGCCACCGCCGCCTCGACCGCCTCGAGCCGCTCCGGATGGCGGGGCGCGAGCATGAGGAGGAGGTCGGGATGCGCGGGCACGAGCGCCCGGTAAGCCGCGAGGAGCGCCTCGTCCTCGCCTCGGTGCGTGCTGCCGCCGACGATCAGCCGCCGGCCCGCGAGCGCCGCGGCGAGCGCCGCGATCTCGGCGGGCGGCGGCGCCGCCGCGGCGTCGAACTTGAGGCTGCCGGCGACGTGGACGCGACGCGGGTCGGCGCCGAGCGCGACGATCCGCCGCGCGTCCTCCTCGGTCTGCATGCAGCAGGTGACCGGGGCGAGCGCCCGCCGGTACAGCGACCGCAAGCCCCAGGCGCGCGCCGTGCGCGCACTCACCCGGCCGCTTACCAGGATGGCGGGCACGCCGCGGGCCGCGAGTGCGCCCAGGAAGGTCGGCCAGACCTCGGTCTCGGTGAAGAGGAATGCCTCCAGCCGAAAGGGCTCGAGCCGCCGCCGCACGGTCGCCGGCGCATCGAGCGGGAACAGGCACGCGAGGTGCGCCTCGGACATCTCGCGCGCCAGCGCGAGACCCGTGGCGGTGAGGGTGGAGACCACGAACAGCCGCCGCGGAAAGCGTTCGCGCAGGCGGGCCAGCAGCGGACGAGCCGCGACCAGCTCGCCCACCGAGGCGGCGTGCAGCCAGATCGCATCGCCTCCGCGGGCCGTCGCCTCTTCCGCCGCCGGCAGCGCCCCCAGTCGGCCCGCGAGCGTCGGCCAGCGGCGTCCCGCGCCCGGCAGGCGCGCGCCGACCACGGCCAGGGCCGCCGCGACCGTCATGGCGCCGCGATAGGCGCCCCGGATGAGCGGCCCGGTCACGCGGCCGCCACCCCGACGGCCACGGCGGCCACGCGAGCGCCGCCTCGACCGCCGCCCGCGCCGCCTCGTCGCCACCCGCCGCGTCCGGGACGGCGAGCGGCTCGCCGAGGACGAGCGCCACGCGCGCGAACGGAGCCGGCAGCTGGAGCCGGTCCCAGCTGCCCAGCCGGCGCGCCGGGCGGGCGGCCGCGCCGACCGCCACGATGGGCAGGCCGGTCGCCCGCGCGAGCTGCACGACACCCCCCTGCGCGTGGTGGCGCGGGCCGCGCGGGCCGTCCGGCACGACGGCGATCAGCTCGCCGCGCGCATGGGCCCCCAGGAGGCCGCGGAGCGCGCCCAGCCAACCGCGCGTCGACGAGCCGCGGACGGCGCGGATGCCGAGCCGGCGAACCGCCTGGGCCGCGATCTCCGCGTCGCGATGCCAGCTGAGCATGATGGCCACGCGCGCCCGCGGGTAGACCGCGGTCACCATGAGAGGCTGGAGCACGATCGTGTCGTGCCAGAAGGCGAACACCGCGCGCTCGCCCCGCCCGAGGCCGTCGAGGACGCCGGCCGGATCGAGGCACCGCACGCGGAGTGTCCGGTAGAGGAGCCGGAGCACGAAGGCAATCGCCCACCCGGCCAGCGTCACGGCGATGCGCGTTCGCCAGCTCCACCGCCGGCGGAAGGGCGAGTCGGCGGCGCGCACGCCGTCCCGCGCGGCAGCGCCGGACTCCGTCGGGACGGTCAACACGCCTTCCCGGCGCGCGCCCGCCCCTCCTCGCGGAGCATCTCCTCCCCGCTCGCCGCCTCCGGCACGTCGAGGTCGCGGAACTGGAGCTCGTAGAGCTTGCGGTACTCGGCGGCCTGCGCGAGCAGCTCGTCGTGCGTGCCGCTCTCGACGACCTCGCCGCGCACCAGGACGATGATCCGATCGGCGCGCCTGACGGTCGACAGGCGGTGCGCGACGACGAGCGTCGTGCGGTTGGCCATCAGCCGCTCGAGCGCCTCCTGCACCAGGCCCTCGGACTCGGTGTCGAGCGCCGAGGTGGCCTCGTCGAGGATCAGGATCGGCGCGTTCTTGAGCAGCGCCCGGGCGATGGCGAGACGCTGGCGCTGCCCGCCCGAGAGGCGTACGCCGAGGTCGCCGATGTGGGTGTCGTAGCCGCGCGGCAGCTCGAGGATGAAGTCGTGGGCGTTGGCCGCCCGCGCCGCCGCGATGATCTCCTCCGTCGACCGGTCCGGATCGCCGTAGGCGATGTTGGTGCGCACGCTGTCGTTGAACAGGAACGTGAACTGCGTGACCACCGCGATCTGGGCGCGCAAGCTCGCCAGCGTCAGGTCGCGCAGGTCGACGCCGTCGACCGTGATCCGCCCCTCGGTCGGGTCGTAGAAGCGCGGGATCAGGTCGGCGAGCGTGCTCTTGCCGCCGCCGCTCATGCCGACCAGCGCCACCACCTCGCCGACGCGGATGCGGAGGTCGATGTGACGCAGCACCGGCTCGCCGGGCTCGTAGGCGAAGCTCACGTCCTCGAAGGCAATCCCGTCGCGCACCGCGCGCAGCACCCGCGCCGCGGGTCGATCGACCACCTGGGGCCGCGTGTCCAGCAGCTCGAACACCCGGTCGGCGCCGGCCAGCCCCTGCTGGATCGCGTAGTTCGTGCGCACGAGCCGCTTGAAGGGCTCGTAGAGGAGGAAGAGCGTGATCACGAAGCCGATGAAGGCGCCCTGCGTCCGCGTCCCCGCGATCACGCTGGCGCCGCCGTAGTAGATGATGCCGGCGACCGCGATCCCGGCCAGGAGCTCGGTGATCGGCACCGCGCGCAGCAGGCTCTGGCGCATGTAGAGACGGAAGAGGCGCAGGTTGTGCTCGTGGAAGCGCTCCTGCTCGGAGCGCTCCTGCCCGAAGGCCTTCACCACCCGGTTGCCCTGCACGTTCTCGTGCAGCATGGCGTTCAGACGGCCGATCCCCTCCTGCATCCCGCGGCCCGTCTGGCGGAGCTGCTTCGAGAAGTAGCGCAGCGGCAGCCCGGCGACCGGGAAGAGCACCACGGCGAGGAGGGCCAGCACCCAGTCCATGTAGACCGCGACGGCGACCAGGCCGATCAGGCGCGTGATGTCCTCGAAGAGGGAGGTGAGCGCGTCGGTCACCGTGCCGCGCACGAGCGACACGTCGGTCGTGACGCGCGAGACGATCTGCCCGGCCCGCTGGCGGTTGAAGAACGCGAGGTCGAGGCGCTGCATGTGACTGGTGAGCTCGTTGCGCAGGTCGGTGACCACGCGCTGCCCGATCCAGTCGGTCAGGTACTCGGAGGCGAAGTCGAGGCCGCCGCGCAGGACGGCGAGGACGAGCACGCCGACCACCGCCAGCGGCAGCGCCTCGCGGTGCTGCTGGGTGAACACCTGGTCGAAGGTGAACTTGGCGAGGAACGGGATCGAGCTCTCGACGCCGCTGAAGCCGAGCATCGCCACGACCGCGAGGACCCCGTGCGGCCAGAGGTACGGCCGGAGATGGCCGAGCAGACGGCGGTACTGCTTCATGCCTCAGCCGCCGCCGGCGCCGAGCAGCTCGGCGGCGATCGTCGCCGCCCGCCCGGCGGCGCCGCCGCGCCCGAGCCGCCGGCGTACCTCACGCAGCTCGTCGACGATGGCCAGGCGCCGGGCCGGGCTGTCGAGGATCGCCCGGGCCTCGGCCGCGATGCCCGGCCCCGTCGCCCGGCCCTGGAGCAGCTCCGGGACGACCTCGTGACCGGCGACGATGTTGGGCATCCCGATGTGCCGCACGCCGCGCACGAGGAGGCGGGCAAGGAACGCCGTCAGCCGCGAGACGCGGTAGACGATCACCATCGGGCACTCGAGCAGCGCGCACTCGAGCGTCGCCGTCCCGGAGGAGACGAGCGCCAGATCGGCCGCCGCAATCAGGTTGTAGGTGTCGCCCTCGATCACGGGGACCTCGACGCCGGCCGCATGGATCTGCGCCTGGACCTCCGCCCGGCGCACGGTATGCGCGAGCGCGAGCGGAAACTGATAGGGACCGCTGGCGGCGAGCCGGCGGACCGCGTCGAGGAGGTCGGGGAGGAGGGAGCGGATCTCGTTCGGCCGGCTGCCGGGGAGGAGCAGCACCGTCGGCCGGTCGGGATCGAGGCCATGGGCGGCGAGCGTCTCCCCGCGGCTGCGCGTCACCGCCACGCGGTCGAGGAGCGGATGGCCGACGAACTCGACGCCGGGCAGGCGGCCCGCGTAGAGCGCCGGCTCGAAGGGGAACACGACCGCCAGTCGATCGACGCGGCGCGCGATCTTGCGCACGCGCCCGCGCCGCCAGGCCCAGACCTGCGGCCCGATGTAGTAGAGCACCGGCACGCCGGCCCGCTTCGCGGCGCGGGCCAGCCGGAGGTTGAACTCCGGGAAGTCGATCAGCACGCAGAGGTCCGGCGGCTCGGTGCGCAGCCTGCGCACCAGGGCGCGATAGGCGCGGACGAGCGCCCGCAGCCGCCCGACCACCTCCGTCACGCCGACGGTCGCCACCTCGCCCGCGTCGGCCACCGTCGCCATGCCGGCCTCGCGCAGCCGCTCGCCGCCGATCCCGAACACCTCGACGTCGGGCAGGCGGGCCCGGAGCGCCGTCAGCAGGTCGGCCCCATGGAGGTCGCCCGACGCCTCGCCGGCCACGAGGAGCACCCGGTAGCGGCGCGCCGGCGCCGCCGGGGCGGCGGATGCGCTGCGCCGTGCCATCTACGACCGCGCCTGCGCCGCGCGGCTCTCCGTCTCGAGGCTCTCGCGTATCACGTGCGCCACCTCGAGCGCGCGCAGCCCGTCCCACCCGGTCACGGGCGGCGTCTCGCGCTCCCGCACCGCACGCAGGAAGGCATCGATCTCGCTGCCGAGCGCATCGGCCTCGGGCACCTCGCGCTCCTCCAGGCTGAGCGCGGGCTGCCCGTCCGGGCCCGGCTCGCGCCGGCAGATCAGGACACGCCGCTCGCCGTAGTCGACCGAGAGATAGGCGTCGGGCTGGAAGATGCGGAGCTTGCGCTCGCGCTTGAGCGACACGCGGCTCGCGGTCACGTTCGCGATGCCGCCGTTGGCAAAGCGCAGCCGCGCGTTGGCGATGTCGACGGACGTCGTGAGCACCGGCACCCCCACCGCCTCCACCGAGCGGAGCGCCGACGGCATCATACTCAGGATCACGTCGAGGTCGTGGATCATCAGGTCGAGCACGACGTCGACGTCCGTGCCGCGCTCGCTGAACGGCGCGAGACGGTGGCACTCGATGAAGCGCGGCTCGCGGAGCACGCCGTCGAGCGCCCGGATCGCCGGGTTGAAGCGCTCGAGATGGCCCACCTGAAGCACGCGCTCCCGGCGCACCGCGAGCTCGACGAGGGCCTTGCCCTCCGCCACCGTCGTGGTGAGCGGCTTCTCCACGAGCACATCGACGCCGGCTTCGAGCAGGTCGCCCGCCACGGCGTGGTGCAGCTGGGTGGGGACCGCGACGCTCGCGCAGTCGATGCGGCCGAGGAGCGCGCGGTGGTCGGTCACCGCCTCCACGCCGAGCGCCGCCGCGACGGCCCGGGCGCGGGCGGGGTCGACGTCGACCACCGCGACCAGCTCGGCGCCGGCGTGGGCCGCATACTTCTCGGCGTGGAAGCGTCCGAGGTAGCCGACGCCGACGACCGCCGCCCGGAGCCTCGGGCCGGTCACGGCAGCACCTCCGCCGGGTCAACGGCGACCACCGCGATGCTGGCCGCGTCGGCGAGCGCCACCATCTCGGCCCGATCGAGCGTGATCGTCCGGCGGGCTTCCACGGCGAGCGCCCGGCCGCGCATCTCGGCGAGCGTCCGGATCGTCTCCGGCCCGACCGCCGGCAGGTCGAAGCGCGTGTCCTGGGTCGGCTTGCACACCTTGACGACGACGATGTCCCCGTTGGCGAGCTGGCCCGCGCGCCGGATGGTCGCGTCGGTGCCCTCGATGCCCTCGACGGCGATCACCGCGCCGCTGCGCACGACCACGCTCTGCCCGATGTCGAACTGCCCGATCACCTTCGCGGCGCGGAAGCCGAAGCGGATCTCGCTCCACTCCTCCTCGCTCGGCGGGCGAGACCCGAGGACGCCGGCCAGCGGCACGATCTCCTGCAGATACAGGGTCGACTCCACGACGGCGATCCCTTCGGTCTCGAGCTCGGCGGCCAGCGCGCGCAGCACGAGGTCGTCGCGCAGCTTGCCGAGGCGGGCGAGGAGCCGCATCGCCCGCGCGTCGGGCCTGAGCTCGCGGAAGAGCCGCGGCTTGGCGATGCCGCCGACCATCACGGTCCGGCGGATGCCGGCCGCCCGCAGCGCGCGGATCATCGCGTCGAGCTCCCCGGGGTGGATCCAGGTGATGGCGCTGACCACCCGCTCGAGCGCCGGGTCGGTCTCGCCCAGGTGGGCGACCGCGACCACCTCGACGCCGCGCCGCCGGGCGGTCTCGGCGAACAGCACGGGGAAGCGCCCGCTGCCGGCGACGAGCCCGATGCGTTCCGCGCCGAGGCGTTCGGCCCCGAGACCTCGCTCCATGGCTAGCGGCACACTCCGCGCTGCGAGGCCACGACGAAGTCGAGCAGGTGCGCCACCTCCCGCACGTGGCCGAGGGCCTCGCGGGTCCGCGCCACGGCGTCACGCCTCGCGCCCGACGCCTGGAAGAGCATCCGGTAGGCGCGCTTGAGGGTGGCGAGCGTGGCGGGTGTGAACCCCCGGCGCCGGAGGCCGACGGCGTTGAGGCCGTGCAGGCGCGCGCGGTCGCCGGCAGCCACGCAGTACGGCGGGACGTCCATCGACACCATGGCCCCCGCGGCGCACAGCGCCGACTCCCCGATGCGCACGAACTGATGCACGCCGACCAGCCCGCCGATGATCGCGTGGTCCTCGACCGTCACGTGCCCGCCGAGCGCGGCCCCGGGCGAGACGATGACGTGATCGCCGAGGCGGCAGTCGTGGCCGACGTGGGCGTTCACCATGAAGAGGCAGCCCTTCCCGGTGCGGGTCGCCATGCCGCCCGCCGCGGTGCCGGGATTGATCGAGACGAACTCGCGCACGATGTTGGCCGCTCCCAGCTCGAGCGTGCTCGGCTCACCGCGGTACTTGAGGTCCTGCGGGATCGACCCGACGCTCGCGAAGGAAAAGACGCGCGTGCCGGCGCCGAGCGTCGTCCAGCCGTCGATGACGGCATGCGCGCCGATGCGACAGCCGGCGGCGATCCGGACGTGGCGCCCGACGACGGCGTACGGTCCGACCGTGACCCCTTGATCGAGCTCGGCACCGCGCGCCACCGCCGCGGTCGGATGGATGCGCGGGCCGGCGGGTACGGCCGCTGCGAAGTCGACCTCGGCCACCAGCGCCGTCCCCACCGAGACGACGCCGCGCAGCTGCCACGGCGAGCCGGGCGCCCGCCGCGTCACCTCGAGCCGCAGCGCGTCCCCGGGCAGCACGGGACGGCGGAAGCGTGCGCGGTCGACCGCCACCAGGCGAAGCTCCTCCGCATCCTCGGCCAGGTGTGCGCCGAGCTGCACGAGCGCCTCGCAGACGAGCACGCCGGGCAGGACGGGAGCGCCCGGGAAGTGGCCGGGGAAATACGGCTCGTTGGCCGACACGAGCTTGGTCCCGACCGCCCGCACCCCGGCCTCGACCTCGAGCACGCGGTCGATCAGCGCGTAGGGGAACGCCGGTGACGGCCCTCGCGGCTCAGCGTGCGGCGTCATGAGCGGCGCCTGAGCGAAGGATATCGATAGGCGCCCTACTCCTTCCCCTTGCTGGACCGCGCTCCGTCGTGGCGCGGCGAGGCGTTGTAGAGCTTGATGATCTCGTCGGTGATGTCGGTCGCCTTGTCGTTGTAGAGCAGCGCGCCGTTCGACGCCTCGAGCACCAGCGAGTAGCCGTGCTTCTCGCCGTAGTCCCGCACGAGCGCGTAGAGCTCGTCGACGATGCCGGCGGTCAGCTCCGAGTCGGTGCGCTTGAGATCGCGCTGGAAGTCCTCGTACTTGCGCTTGAACTCGAGGCTGCGGTTCTCGAGATCCTTCTCGAGGTTCCGGCGCTCCTCCTCCTTCAGGACCACCGCCTTCTTGTCGTAGTCCTCACGCAGCCGGTCCAGATCCTCGCGCTGCCGCTTCAGCTGGTCCTGCGCCTTCTCGAACTTGGCCTTGACCTGATCGCGGGCCTTCTTGCCCGCCTCGCAGTCGTTGAGCGCCCGCTGCATGTCGACCACGCCCACCTTCAGCTCGGCGCGCGCCGGCACGGCCACGACGACGACGGCCAGCGTGGCGGCCCCGATCCACTGTCCGATCTGCCTCACGCCTCCTCCCTAGTATTGAAACGGTCCCCCGAACGAGAACAGCAGGAGGCTCTTCTGGTCGTGGGGCTTCGCGTTGAACGGCTTGCCGAGCTCGATGCGCAGCGGGCCGACGGGCGACAGCCAGCGGACGCCGGCGCCCGCCGAGAAGCGGGTGTTGTCCAGCGAGAAGCCCTCGTCGGCGCCATACGCGTTGCCGGCGTCGGCGAAGACGACGCCCTTGAGCCCGATCCCCTGCACCAGCGGGAAGATGACCTCGTTGTTCAGCACCACCTCCTCGCTGCCGCCGATGGGCGTCGTGGAGACCACGTTGCCGAAGAAGTCCTTGCGCTCCTCGCGCGGACCGAGCGTGCGGCTCTTGAAGCCGCGGATGGAGCTGATGCCGCCGGGAAAGTAACGCTCGAACAGCGGGAGATCGTTGCCGGTGAGCCCGCCGTCGCCGAAGCCGTAGCCGACGGTGCTGCCGAAGGAGTAGGTGAAGTCGCCGAGCGACTTGGAGCGCAGGAAGGTATAGTACCAGCGCTCGCGCCCCTCGATCTTCGTGAACCGCTCGCCGCCGAGCCCGGCGGCTTCGAGCGACAGCTCCTGGAAGGAGCCGGCGGTCGGGTCGAAGGCGTGGTTCAGGGTGTTGCGCGAGACGTGCGGCGTGACGCTGCTGATCAGGCTCGTCCCCTCCTCGGCGCGGATGGAGCGCGTGGCCCCGAAGCCGAGGTTGCTGATCTCCGCCTGCTCGAGCCGGTAGTCGGCGCCGACGCGCACCTCCTCGAGCGGGAACCCCCAGAGCGAGCTGTAGCCCCAGGCCGTCACCGGGTAGGTGAGCTGCGTGCCGATCCCGGTCCCGCCGCGGGCGAACTCGTCGAACTGGAGCCGCCAGCTGAACGCGTTCGCCCCGACGGTGAGCGGCGTCTCGCGGAAGTAGGGCTCGGTGAAGGACAGGATGATGTTGCGCCGCAGCGAGCCGACGTCGCCGTTCAGCACGAGCCGCTGTCCCCGCCCGAAGAGGTTGTTCTCCTGGATGCGGAGGTTGAAGAGCAGCGAGTCGGCCGAGCTGAACCCCGCGCCCGCGCTGAACGCGCCGGTCTGCCCCTCCTTCACGTCGACCACGACGTTCATGCGGTCGTCGGCACCGGTTCGGCGGGTGGTGATGTTGACCTCCTTGAAGAACCCGAGGCGCTGCAGCGCCTCGCGGCTCTTGCGGAGCTTGGTGGCGGAGAAGAGCTCCTGCTCCTGGAGGCGCATCTCGCGGCGGACCACCTGGTCGCGCGTCTTGGTGTTGCCGGTGACCTCGATGCGCTCGACGGTCACCTGGCGCCCGCGGTCCACCTGGAAGGCGATGTCGACCGTCTTCTCCTCCGGGTGCATGTCGGTTTGGGGGTCGACGGTGGCGAAGGCGTAGCCGTCGTCCGAGAGCCGCTCGGTCAGCTTCTGCACGTCCTCGCGGAGCGCGCTCGCCTTGAAGACGTCGCCCGGCGCGGTGCCGAGATCGTGCCGGAGCTTGGTCGTGTCGGCGGGCACGTTCGAGCCGACCACCGTGACCTCGCCCACCCGGTACTGGTCGCCCTCCTCGATCTTCACAGTCACGTGCAGGCCGTCGTCACGCCGCTCGACGCGCGGCTCGTCGACCTTCACCGTGACGTAGCCGTGATCGTAGTAGAAGGCGGTCAGCCGCTCCATGTCGGTGCGCAGCACGTCCTTGTTGAGGATGCCCGCCCCGGTGATGACCGAGAGGAACCACTTCTCGCGCGTCTGCATGACACGCCGGAGCTTGCGCGCCGAGAAGGCCCGGTTTCCCTCGAAGGCGACCTCCGTCACGCGGACGGGGCCCTCCTCCTTCACCGTGTAGAACAGGTCCACCTCGTTCTCGCCCACCGCCGCGGTGCGGTACGCGATCTCGGCGTCGAGGTAGCCCTTGTCGACGTAGAGCTTCTTCGCCGCCTCGATCCCCTGGCGCGCCTTCTCGGGGTCGAGGATCGTGTGGGGGCGGACCTTGAGCGCCGCCTCGACCTCCTCGCGCTTGAGCTTCTTGGTCCCGTCGACCTTGACGGCGCGCACGAGGGGCCGTTCCTTCACGCGGAAGGTGACCGCCACGTGATTCTCGGGCGCGGGGCTCACGTCGGCATCGACCTGGTCGAAGAAGCCCATGGCGTAGACCGCGCGGATGTCGCGATCGAGCGTGTCGCGGGCGAACGGCTGTCCCACCTGCGTGCGGAGGTGGACCCGGATCGCGTCCTCCTCGACGCGGACGTTCCCCTCGATCGCCACCCGCGCGATCGACGGCTCCCCCTGGGCGAACAGGGGCCCCGCTTTCGCGGCGAGCGCCACGGCGGCGGCCAGGAGCGCGCCCCACGCTGACCGGCGGGGAGGCGAGACGCCTTGCGCGGCTGTCTTCGCTCGCCCGTCTGGTTCCGCGGCGCTCGTCACGACGCTCCTCCCACGCCGCCGATGCGGGTGAGCGGCGGCGCGTGTTCCTCGCGCAGCCGGCCTCCGGCGAGCCGCAGCGTGCGACCCATGGCGGCGGCGAGGCGGGCGTTGTGCGTCGCCACCACCAGGGACGAGCCGTGCTCCCGGTTGAGCTCGATCAGCAGCTGCTGGACGCCCTCGCCGGTCGCGGGGTCGAGGTTCCCCGTCGGCTCGTCGGCCAGCAGGAGGCGCGGCCGCTGCACGAGCGCCCGGGCGACGGCGACGCGCTGCTGCTCGCCGCCCGAGAGCTGCCCGGGCCGATGCGCCAGCCGCTCGCGGAGTCCCACCCGCTCGAGCAGCGCCGCCGCCCGCGCGCGCGCCTCGCGCAAGGCCTCGCCGGCGATCAGCGCCGGCAGCATGACGTTCTCGAGCGCCGTGAAATCGGGCAGCAGGTGATGGAACTGGAAGACGAACCCCACCTCCCGGTTGCGGAACACGGCCAGCCCCGGCTCGGGCCAGGCGAACACGTCCTCGCCGTCGAAGAGGACGCGGCCGCCGGTGGGACGGTCGAGCGCGCCGAGCAGGTGGAGGAGCGTGCTCTTGCCGACGCCGGACTCGCCGACGATCGCGATGCGCTCGCCGGCCTCGATCTCGAGGCCGAGGCCCTCGAGCACCGACACCACCGCTGGCCCGTCCACGTAGCGCTTCTCGAGCTCGACCGCCTGGACGAGGGGCGCGCCTGGCATGCGGCGCTATTCATAGCGGATCACCTCGACCGGGACCAGGCTCGCCGCCCGCCGCGCGGGTGACAGGGCCGCGACGACGCAGATCCCGACCGAGACGGTCGCCACCACGAGGAAGTTGATCGGGTCCATCCGCACGGGGAGCGTGGTCACCAGAAAGACGTCTTTCGGGAGCTCGACGAAGCGGTAGTGCGCGAGCAGCCAGCAGCCGCCGAGGCCGAGGAGGTTGCCGAGCAGCGTCCCCGCCACGCCGATGACGGCGCCGTTCAGGATGAAGATGCGGCCGATCGAACGGTTCGACCCGCCCATCGACTTGAGGATCGCGATGTCGCGACGCTTCTCCTTCACCACCATGGTGAGGCTCGCCAGGATGTTGAAGGCGGCGACCACGACGATCAGGCAGAGCACGATGCCGTACACGACCTTCTCCAGCTTGAGGGCGGAGAAGAGGTTGCGATTCACCTCCATCCAGTCGCGCGCCCGGTACGGGAAGCCGCCGAGCGCCGCCTCGATCGCCCGCGCCACGCCCCGGGCCGCATAGATGTCGCGCACGCGGACCTCGATGCCGGTGATGCCGTCGTGCAGGTCGAAGAAACGCTGCGCGTCGGGCACGGCCATGTAGGCGAGCGTGGTGTCGTAGTCGTAGAGGCCGGAGTCGAAGAGACCCGCCAGCACGAAGCGCTTCACGCGCGGCACCATACCGGTCGGGCCGCGCGTGCCGAGGGGCGACACGACGGTCACCACGTCGCCCGGCGCCACCCCGAGCTGGCGCGCGAGCTCGCGGCCGAGCAGCAGACCGGACAGCTCGACGGTGCCGCCCCCCTCCTCGGGCGGCAGCGTCACCCGGTGCGGCACGGCGAGGCCCGCGAGGCTCCCTTGCTCGATGTGGTGCTCCACGTCGACGACCGCGCCCGCGGCTCCGGGGTCGATGCCGCGGACGACGACGCCCGACACGTTCCGCCCGACGGTGAGCATCGCCTGTCCGTAGATGAACGGCGCCGCCGCCACGACGCCGTCGACGGCCCGGACACGCTCGACGAGGCCCGGCTTCCCCTCGATGGGCCCGCTGTAGCTGACCACCACGATGTGGGGGTTGAAGCCGAGGATCTTGTCGCGCAGGTCCTGCTCGAAGCCGGTCATGACGGCGAGCACGATGTTGAGCGTGGCGACGCCGATCGTGACGCCGAGGAGGGAGATGGCGGAGATGAGCGAGAGGAACACGCGCCGGCGGGCACGGAGGTAGCGGAGGCCGACGAAGAGCTCCCAGCTCATCATTGATATCCTTCGCTCGCGCTCACGGATATCCTTTGCTCGCGCTCACGTGGCCGGCTCCGGGCGGAGCTGCGGGAAGAGGATCACCTCGCGGATCGAGGTCGCCCCGGTGAGCACCATCACCAGGCGGTCGACCCCGATGCCCTCGCCCGCCGTCGGGGGGAGCCCGTGCTCGAGCGCGCGCAGGTAGTCCTCGTCCATGACGTGCGCCTCGAGGTCGCCCGCCGCCCGCGCCCGCCGCTGCTCCTCGAAGCGGGCCCGCTGGTCCTCGGGGTCGTTCAGCTCGGAGAAGGCGTTGGCGATCTCCTGGCGGGCGACGATCAGCTCGAAGCGGTCGACGAAGCGCGGATCACGGTCGTTGCGGCGCGCGAGCGGCGACAGCTCGACGGGAAACTGCGTCACGAAGGTCGGCTGGACGAGGCCGGGCTCGACCAGCGCCTCGAAGAGCGCCCCGAGGAGATGTCCCGCGGTCATCTCGGGGCGCACGGCAAGGGCGTGGCGAGCTGCCAGCGCGGCGGCGGCGTCGCGCTCGAGCAGGCGTTCGGCCGGGACGCCGGCCTGCTCCGCGACCAGCTCGACCATCGTGCGCCGCGGCCAGGGCGGCGCGAGGTCGATCGCCTCACCGCCGTACTCGGCCACCGTCCCGCCCGTGACCTCGCGCGCCAGGCCGGAGAGCATCTCCTCGGTGAGGACCATGAGGTCCTCGTACGTCGCATAGGCCTGATAGAACTCGAGCATGGTGAACTCGGGGTTGTGGCGCGTCGAGAGCCCCTCGTTGCGGAAGACGCGCGACAGCTCGAAGACCCGCTCGAGCCCGCCGACGACGAGCCGCTTCAGGTACAGCTCGGGCGCGATCCGCAGGTAGAGGTCGGCGTCGAGCGCGTTGTGGTGGGTGACGAACGGCCGGGCCGCGGCGCCGCCCGGCATCGGCTGCATCATCGGCGTCTCGACCTCGACGTAGTCGCGCGCGGCGAGGAAGCTCCGCAGGTAGGCGACCGCCGCGGTGCGCGTCCGGAAGATGCGCCGGACGTCCGCGTTGACGACGAGGTCGACGTAGCGCTGGCGGTAGCGGGTCTCGACGTCCACGAGCCCGTGCCATTTCTCGGGCAGCGGCCGGAGCGCCTTGGCGAGCAGCCGGACGTCGTCGGCCTCGACGGTGAGCTCGCCCGTCCGCGTGCGGAACGGCCGGCCGCCGACGCCGACCACGTCGCCGAGATCGAACGTCCGGTAGAGCTCGAAGGCCGCCTCGCTCAGGCGGTCGCGGCGCGCGTGGACCTGGATGCGTCCCGCGCGGTCCTGGAGGTGGAGGAACCCCGCCTTGCCGAAGTCGCGCAGGCCGACGATGCGCCCCGCGACGCGCACCGCCCCGATGGATGCGAGCGCCGTTTCCGCGAGCCCCTCGCAGCGGGCATGGAGGTCCCCCGCCGTGTGATCAGGGCGGAAGTCGTTCGGGTACGGGTGCACTCCCCGCGCCCGCAGCGCTTGCAGCTTCTTCCGCCTGACCACGCTCTGCTCGTGGTCTTCGGGCATCGTGGGTGGTCTCGAGCAGTGGTGAGTACTGGCTTCTCCCCGGAAAGGCAAATGTATCCGGGGGCCCGTGCGGTCCTCGCGCCCTTCGGGCGCTGCGGTCCTCCGATGCCCCCGGACCCCGTTGCTCGCGCGCGGCGTAGCCGCGCGCGGCTCCTCTGCTCGCCCGGCTCCCGCCTTGCGCTCGCCCGCTTTGCGGGCTTCGCTCGCCCGGGCACGGCGCTGCGTGGCTCAGTGGAGGTGGGGCGACGGGAGGTGCTCAGTCGTAGGACAGCTTCGGCAGCCAGTCCGTGCCGCGGCCTTCGGGCGTCAGGTCGAAGAAGTTCCAGATCGGCCACAACGAGTCGACGTGGCGGGGGTGGCCCTGCGTGGGCACGTAGAGCATCTCGGCCGACCAGAAGTGGAAGATGCCGGCATCCGTGGAGGTGAAGACGTTGCAGGCGGGCAGCTGCTGGCCGTCCGGCGTCTCCGCTGCGTAGTCCGCGTTGTAGGTGTTGGTCGCCGATGAAAGCAGGCGGAGTCGACCCCAGCCTCGCCGCGCGGCCCAGAGGCGGAGGCGGTCGGCAGGTGACTTGGCCACGACCACCAGGTTCAGGCGCTGTGTGAGATGGGGCACGTAGGCGTTCACCCCGTCGAGGAAGCACGTGCACATCGGACAGGGCTGCGCGGCTGCCGGTCCGTACATGTAGCTGTACACGATGAGCGAGTGCCTGCCGGGCGAAAAGAGCTCGGACAGTCTCACCGACCGCACCTGGTCTTCTTTCGCTTCCTCGAAGACGTAGTCCTCCTTGACCCGGCCGCCGAGGGGCAGCTCGCGGCGCAGCGCCGCGACCGTCTCGAGCCCCTGCCGGAGCTCGATCTCCTTCTCGAGCAGGCGATCGCGCGCGGCGCGGTAGGCCTCGCTCTCTCCGGGAAACCGAACGGGATGCACCGCCATGTGACCCTCCTCGGCTCGTGCCGGTCAACGTGCGGCTATTGAATGCGGGGATGACTTGTCAAGCTGCGGTCAGGTCGCTGCGGGCGAGCCACTGCCGCCCTGGAGAAGGATCCGCGCTCGCGCTGGCGGTCAGCGCCGACTCACGGGAAGACGAGAACGGCGCGGGCGGCGGGGCCGCCCTGGAGGTCGGCGGTGAGCGCTACGGTGCCGGCGGCGTTCCCGGCGGGGCCGCCGAAGGCGAGGAAGGATCCGCCGCCGGGTGCGGGACCACCGAGCCAGGCGAGGGCCTCGACCGGCGAGGGCGGCGCCTGCGGGGCGCCGGCGACGCGGAAGATTCCTTCGGTGTGAGCGCCGCCCGAGACGGCCGCGTGGAAGACGACGCGATTGGCGGCGAAGACCGGCGCGTCGAAGTTCGTGAAACGACCGCCGTCGGGTGCGGCATCGCCGCTGGCGACGAGGACGTCCCGCGCCCGCCCACTGACCACGAAGAGCCCCTGACGAGCGCGCTGGTCGACCACCGCGCGAAAGGCGACGCCTGCCGGACCCGCCGCCGGCGAGTCGAAGGACTGGAAGTTGCCGGCGAGACGCGTCGCGGTGGCCTCTCCGGCACGGGCGAGCGCGCGCGTGCGTCGGCCGCTCTTGAGAAAGACCCCGAGGTTGCTCGCCGTGCCGGTCAGCCGCGCGACGAACGCCGCCCGTCTGCCGCCCAGGTGCGCCGGTGTCCCGAAGCTCGAGTAGCGACCGCCGCCCGGCGCGTGCTCGTCGGCGCGCGCCACCGCGAGCCGCCGCCGGCCGAGTCGAAGAAAGAGACCGGTCGCGCTCGAGGTGCGTGCCAGCTCGGCCTGGAATGCGAAGCCGCCCGGGCCGACGCTGACCCGTGCCGCGGCGTCGAGCACGCCGACGAAGAAGTCGCGGATCGAGCCTCCGCCCGGGGCGCCGTCGCCCGTCTTGAGCAGCGGGACGGCACCGGCGGGGCCGGCCAGGAAGAGCGCCCGGCGGAAGCCCGGGCCGAGCACGGCGGCGGCAAACACGATGCGACCGCCCGCCCCCGCCGCCGGAGGATCGAACTGCTGGTAGCGCCCGCCGAGCGGCGTCGGCTCGCCGAGCATCGCCACCAGCGACACCTGCCCGGGTCCGCTCGCAACGAAGATCCCCTCCCGCAGCCCGAGGAAGATCGCGCCCTCGGCGTTGTCGCGCACGCTCGGCTCGATGAAGCGGAAGCCGCCGCCGAGGTCCGTCGCTTCGTCGAGCAGGGCCAGCTCCGCCACCGTGCGCGCTCGCGTGACGCGGAAGAGACCCGGGGGGCCGCCGATCAGGGAGGCGGGGACGATCACGCCGTCGTCGTCCGCCAGCACGGGGTCGCGGAGCTGCGCGAGCCGTCCCGCTCCCGTCGTCTCGCCCACGCCGACCACCTTCTCGACGCCGCCCTCCGGGGGCGCGAGGAAGATGCCGGAGCTGAAGCGTCCATCCGCCACGACGCCGCGGAAGGCGATCGTCCCGCCGGCATTGATCGCGGGCACGAGGCTCGCGGCGAACGGCCGGAACGTGCCGCCGATGGGCGTGGGGTCGCCCTCGACAACGACGGCGCGCAGCGAGGCGCGCGTCGTCGAGGGGTCGGCGCGGAAGACCCCGCTCCTCGGCCCGGACACCGTCGCGCGGAAGACCCAGCCGCCCGCGTCATTCATGCTCCCGGCGCCGAGGGCGACGAACTGCCCGCCGATGGGGCTCGCGTCACCCGCGACGGCGAGCGTGGCGATCGCGGCCCCATCCCAGAAGAAGAGGCCATCCGGTCCGCTGGCCACGGCCGCCCGAAAGCCCACCCGTCCGTCATTCGTCACGCCGAGCAGACGGAACTGCTGGAACGCGCCGCCGCCGGGCGAGGGCTCGCCCGTGCGGGCCACCACCGCGGAGGTCGTGCCGTCGGTCACGAAGAGCGCGTGCACGCCGTTGTCGAGCAGGGCGGAGAACGCCACCCGGCCGCCGTCGCCGCTCACGGCCACCGTGGCGCCGAAGCCTGCGAACCTCCCGCCGCCGGGCGCCAGTGCCCCGGCGCTGGCCAGCAGCTCGAGCTGCGCGTCCCGCAGCCGATAGACGCCGGCGTCGCCGCCGGCGAAGAGCAGCCGCATGGCCACGGCGCCGCGCCCCGCCGCCGGTGGACCGATGTCGGCCACCACGCGCCCGCCGGGCCCCCGCTCGCCGGCGGCGAGCACGTGCCGGAGCGTCCCCGCCTGGACCTGGAAGAGGACCGCCGATCCACCGAGGAAGGCGACGCGGCCGGCGTCGTCGAGCGCCGGGTCCGAGAAGCGCGAGAACGGGAGACCGAGCGCCGACGGCGCACCGGCCGCGACGATGGTCGCCGCGCGCCCGGCGCTCGCCGTCGCCGCGGACACGACGAGGGCGAGCAGGACCGCCCGCAGGTGCACCGCGCGCAGCTTCGCAAATCCGGTGCCACGCGCCGCGCGCCATCCAGTCGCCGGCGCCCGGCGCTCGCCTGCAGCCTTCGTGCAGGGCTGCGCGATGGCCCCGACCTACGTCCCGAGCCGCTGGATCAGGTCGGCGAGACGCTCGAACGCGGCGCCCGGCTCGATCGACCGCTCGCGCCCGCCCCGCCCGCGGCGCACGACGGCGACGTGGCCGAGCTCCGCGAGCCGCGAGAGGGCGTTGGCGAAGATGGCCGTCGAGTTGCCCTCCTGCTTGTGCACCTCGCCGAGCAGGAGGCTCGTGGCGAACTGTCGCCGCATGCGCTGCAGCAGCGCCGCCTGCGAGATGGGCCACTCCTTCTGCGCCGCAACGGTCCGGACGGCGACCAGATACGCCTCCCGGAAGTTCTCGATCAGGCCCGCCGTGGCGCGGATCAAGGGATGGTCCACCACGGCGGCGTCCCCCTCGAGCGCCCCGCAGTCGCGATAGTAGTCGAGCCAGCGTTCGAGCTGGACGCGCAGCGCGCCGCGCTCCGGGAGCGGGAATTCCCAGCGGTAGAAGTCCAGCCACCAGGTGACGTAGGCCGGCAGCGCGGTGAGCGGCACCTCCGCGAGCAGCGCCCGCGTGAGCAAGGAGGGGATCAGGAAGAAATGGATCGTGTTGTTCTTATAGAAGTCGAGGTTGACACGCTTGTCCGCCGGCACGTGGATCACGATGCCGTCGCTGTCGGGCAGGCGCTCGGCCAACCCGCCCGTCTCGAGCCAACCGAGGCTCTCGCGGTAGTTCGACGCCTCGTTGCGCTCGAGGGACGAGGTCAGGCGGACGCCCTGGGCGCGCAAGAGGCCGACCAGGGCATGCGCCGCGGCGAGGAAGTCGCCCAGACGGCAGGCCGCCTGCGGCGCGGCGAGCAGCGCGCTGGCGCTCACCGCGGTCGCCCCCGCCACCGCCACCACGTTCACGTCGCGCAGCAGCTGGAAGCCCAGGCGCCGGACGAAGCGCCGCTTCTCGTCCTCGATCTCCGGCTGCCCGAAGCCGGCGCGGAATCGGTCGCGCAGCGGCCCCAGCGCCGCTTCGAGCGAGATCGGGTCCGCGAAGCTCACGTAGGCCGTCCCGTACCGGCGCTTCAGCACGCCGCGCGCCCGGAGCAGCGTCACCAGGCTCTCCTGCTCCTTGTCGGCGCCCGTGATCTCGCTCTTGTACGTCTCCTCCTCCGGGACGCGGCCGTAGTGAATGGAGATCGGCACGAAGTACAGGTCGCGCCGGACGCCCTGGAGGAAGGCGTTCACGATGGCCGACAGCAACCCGAGCTTGGGCGTCAGGATCTTCCCGGTCCGCGCCCGCCCACCCTCGATGAAGAACTCCTGCGTGTAGCCTTCCCGGATGAGGAAGGTCAGGTACTTCCGGAACACCATCTTGTAGAGCTCGTTGTCCTCGAAGGTGCGGCGGATGAAGAAGGCGCCGGCGCCTCGGAACAGAGGCCCCATCGGCCAGAAGCTCAGGTTGATTCCCGCCGCGATGTGCGGCGGCGACAGGTAGTTGGTGTGGAAGATGTAGGAGAGGATCAGGTAGTCGAAGTGGCTGCGGTGGCACGGAACCAGCACGACGGGGTGCTGCTTCACGCAGTCCACCACCTTCTCCAGACCGACGATCTCGAGACCCGAGAAGAGCTGCGGCCAGATGCGGTTGAAGAGGAACTCGAGGATGCCGAAGTAGAGCCCGTTGAAGTTGGAGGCCATCTCGTCGAAGTAGCCGCGCGCTTCCTTCCACACGCGTCGTCGCGGCACGCCGCGCTCGGCGCCCAGCCGCCGGACGAGCAGCTTGAGCTCCGGGTCGCGGAGCACCCGATCGCGCACGACCCGCCGCGGCAGCAGCGCCGGCCCCCACACCACCCGCTCCTCCCGGTAGAGGAAGATCTGGAGCGCGCGCGCCAGCCGCCGGACGATCCGCTCCTCGCCCTCGCGCCGGTACTCCTCGAGGAAGCGCCCGAGCGCGATCTCCCGTCCGAGCGTCAGCTGCGTCTCCTCGGCGTTCCAGAGATAGGTGAAGAAGCGCTTCGCCTCGCCGGGCGCCTCCTGCACGCTGTAGAGGAGGGTCGCGAAGCGCGACTCCTTGCGGCGAAACCCCTTGCCGCGGAAGATGGCCACCGGGACGAGGAAGACCGGGCCCGTGCTCGCCTGGGCCGCGCGTACGACGTCGCGCAGGTACTCCGGTCCGAGCCGCGCCGCCGCCAGCGCCCGCCGCCGGCGCGCCGCCACCGCCTGGCTCCGCATGAAGACGAGCACGGGCTCCCGGACGGCGACGAGGCCGGCACACGCCGCGTGCGCCGCGGCGCGGGCCCGCTTCCGAAAGCGGAACGTCCAGCGCAGCATGTCGCCGAGCGGCCGGAAGCGCACGGTCGAAACGCCGGGCGCGAAGCGCGCGAGCGGCAGGCCCTCGCGCAGCAGGACGGCGTTCACCAGCAGGTAGTCGAGGGTCGAGCGGTAGCGCATGACGTAGATGATCGTGCCCTGCCGGGCGAGCTGCCGAAGGTGCTCGATCGCCTCCGGGCGCAGCCGGACACGGCTGAAGATGAGGCGCACGAGCAGCCGGGCGAGGAGGCCGAAGCGCTCGAGCATGGTCGAGCGCTGCTCCGGGACCGCGGCGGCCGGCTGCGGCGCGCGCGCGGCTCGGACGGCGGGGCCGGGCCTCTCGACCATCACAGGTACCTCTCGAGGCCGCGGCGGCGGAGCTCCTCGACGACGAGGCGCACGTCCTGTGCCCGGTCCTTGCGACAGACGAGCAGCGCGTCGGGCGAGTCGACCACGACGAGGTCGTCGACGCCGACGAGCGCGACCAGGCGGCGCGGACTGTCGACGACACAGCCCCGGCTGTCGATGGGCAGGGCGCGGCCGCGGACCGCGTTGCGGCCGTTCCCTCCGGTTCGCCAGAAGGCTTCGAGCGCCGCCCAGCTGCCCACGTCGGCCCACGCGAAGCGGGCCCGTACCACCGCCACGCGCGCCGCGCGCTCGAGGACTCCGGTGTCGATCGAGACCGCGGGCAGCCGCCGGTAGGCGGCGGCCAGCCCTTTGGGGTCGCGCCGGCCGAGCGCCCGCTCGAGTGCGGCGACGAGTGCGGGCAGGTGCGTGCGCAGCGCGGCGAGGATGGCCGACGCGCGCCAGGCGAAGATGCCGCTGTTCCAGAGGACGCGGCCCCCCGCGAGCAGGGCTGCGGCGCGCGCCCGGTCCGGCTTCTCGACGAAGGCCTCCACCCAGGCGGCCCGGCCGGACGTCCCTGGTACGGCGCGCCCGGCGCGCACGTAGCCGTAGCCCGTCTCGGGCCGGGTGGGTCGGAGCCCGAGCGTGACGAGCGCCCCGGTCCGCTCGGCCACGTCGAGGGCGAACCCGAGGTCGGACCGGAAGCGGGCGGCGTCGTCGATCGCGTGATCGGCCGGCAGCACGGTGATCAGGGCGTCATCGCACTCGCGGGCCACGCCGAGCGCGGCCAGCGCGATCGCCGCTGCCGTGTTGCGTCCTTCGGGCTCGACCAGCAGCTGGCCCGAGCCGAGTCCCGGCAGCTGCGCGCGCACGGCACGCGCATGCTCGCGTCCGGTCACGATCCGCATGCGATCGCGTGCGACGAGCGGCGAGAGGCGCGCCACGGTTTCCTGCAGCATCGTCCGCGCGCCGAGGATCGGCAGCAGCTGCTTCGGCATGCGCAGGCGGCTGCGCGGCCAGAAGCGCGATCCGGAGCCTCCGGCCAGGACGACCGCGTAGCGGGGGGGGCGTGGCACGGGAGTGTTCGTCGGGACGTCGCCCGGGCGCCATGATTAGGCAGCGTTTCGGGGAAAAGCAAGCTTGCACTTGACACGCCGGGCCAAGCGCGGTGTCGTCGGCGCGTGGTGCTGCTCGGCCTCGTCGTCCGCATCGCGCTGGTCGTCGCGGCCGGCGCGATCGTGTTCAATCTGATCGCCTACGCGGCCGCGGCCACCGATCGGCGGCGCCATCCGACGGCCTGCGCAGCCGACGAGGGAGAGCGGCCCGCCTGGCCGGCACGCCTGCGCGCGTTCGCCTGCGAGTGCGCGGCGACGACCGTGCTCGCCTGGACGGCGCCACTCGCCCTCCACCGCCGCCGCATGCGACCGTTCGACGCGCGCCTGCAGCGCCGGCCCGTCGTCCTCCTCCACGGCTATCTCCAGCACGCCGCGAACTTCCTGTGGGTGGCACGGCGGCTGCGGCGCGACGGCTGGGTCCATCTCTACGAGGTTGGGCACGCTCCCCTGTGGGGCGACATCGAGCGCAGCGGTGCGCGGCTCGTCCGCATCATCGAGCGCATCCGGCGCGAGACGGGCGCGGAGGAGGTGGACGTGGTCGCGCACAGCATGGGCGGGCTCGTCGCGCGTGCCTCGCTGCGCGCCGGCGCAGCCGGCATCCACCGCATCATCACGCTCGGCACTCCCCACCAGGGCACGCGGGCGTTCCCCTGGCTCGGCGCGGACCCGATGCTCCGTCAGATGCGGCCCGGCTCCCCGTGCCTCCAGCGGCTCGCCGCCTTCGATGCGGCGCCGCACGGCGCCGAGCTCATCTCGATCTACTCGCTCGACGACGCCCTCGTCGTCCCGCCCGCCAACGGCTACTGCCCGGGCGCCTTCAACATCGAGGTGCGCGGGCCCGGACACATGTCGCTCCTCTTCTCGCGCCGCGTGTACGAGCTCGTGCGGGAGAATCTGGCGGCGGAGGCCGAGCGGGCGCGCCAGATCTCGTGAACCCGGGTGGCGCCGAGCGCTCCGTCCCGGTGGCAGCCGCCGGCCGGCTCGACGCGATCGCGCGCGCGGCGCTTCCCGGGCTCTCGCGACGCGTGGTGCACTCGCTCATCGCCGAGGGCCTGGTGCGCGTCGACGGCCGCCGCGCCGCGAAGGGCGCGCGCGTCCCGGCGGGCGCGGTCGTCACCGTGCCGGACCTGCCGGCACGTCCCGCTCCCGAGCCCGACCTTGGCGTGCCCGTCGTCTACGCAGACGAGCACCTCGTCGTGCTCGACAAGCCGGGCGGCATGCCGGCACATGCGCTCGATCCCCGTCAGCGGGGCACGGCCGCGGCGTTTCTCCTCGCCCGGTATCCGGAGACCGCTCGGGTGGGCGATCCGCTGGCGCCAGGCCTCGTGCACCGCCTCGACAGCGGCACCTCGGGGCTGCTCCTCGCGGCGCGCACGCCCGAGGCACACGCGGGGCTGCGCCGCGCGCTCCGCGCGCGGGCGGTGGAGAAGCGCTACCTGGCGCTGGTGGCGGGACAGCCCCGCGCCGCCAGCTGGCGCGCCGACGTGCCGCTGGCGCACGATCCGCGCGACCGCCGCCGGATGATCCCCGGCCGGCCGCCCCTGCGCGCGTGGGCGGCCTCGACCGAGGTGCGCGTCGTTCGCGCGCTCGGTCCGCACGCGCTCGCCGAGGCGACGATCCGGACGGGCGTCACGCACCAGGTGCGGGCGCACCTCGCGCTCGCTGGGCACCCGGTGCTGGGCGACGAGCGCTACGGCGGTCCGCCGGTCGACCTGCCGCGCGGCCGCCATGCGCTGCACGCCGCCGCGCTCTGCTTTCCGCATCCGGCGACGGGGAACCCGATGCAGCTGACGAGCCCGTTACCCGCCGAGCTCGAACGGCTGGTCGAGCGGCTCGACCGCGCGCGCCGCTGAAGCAGCGCTCAGGCCGCGGCCTTGCCGCTGCCCTTGCCGCCGCGCGGCTCCTTGGCGCTCGCGCACGCGGAGCAGAGGTTGTTCACGTTGTTCGGGTCCTCGACCAGGCCGTCGTCGATGTTGTGGCACACCTTCCGGCACGAGGCGCAGATGAAGTAGATGCCCTCGATCGTCTTGTTGATGCGCTCGCGGTTCAGGATCCGCCCCTTCAGCTTCTCGATGCGGATGCCGAGCAGCTCCTCGTACTGGCGCTTGATCTTGCGCCGGCCCGCCTCGTCCTTCGGCAGGTCCTCCTGGCCGTCGTCGGTGTGCTGCTCCTCGTCGTCGAGGATGCTGAACGCCTTGCTGTTGCTGCTGCTCGTCGCCTTGTCGCTCTTGCGCGCCCGTGCCATCGGTCAGAACCCTCCGTCAACGCGTCCGCTCGCTGTAGCCGCAGCTCTTCTCGCACACCCAGAAGAAGCCGCGCGGCCCGAAGCCGGCGAACTGGACCACTCGCGTCTCGGCGCCGCAGCGGGGACAGCGGCGGCTCTGCCCGGCCTCCCCGCTCTTCTCCGCGGTCTTCGCCTTCTTCTCCGCCATGTGCCGCCGGCGCGCCTCTGGCTAAGGGACCCCAGGCCGCGGCAGGGCTGCGCGCCGGGCTCGTCTTCCGTATACGAGCGCCCCGCGGCTCTGTCAAGGTTACCGGCGACCTTGAGGCGCCAAAACTCGCGTGCTAGCGTCCGACCTTTCGCGCCATGCGCGTCCATCTTCGCCCGCAGCGCCGGACCGTCGAGATCCGCGGGCCTCGCCGGGTCGGGGCGCTGCTCGCCGAGCTCCGCATCCTGCCGGGTACCGCCATGGTGATCCGTGGCGACCTCCTGCTGACGGATGGCGACGTCGTCGAGGAGGGCGACGAGATCGAGATCCGAGCCGTCATCTCCGGAGGCGCGGGGTGAAGTGCAGACGCTGCGGCGCGCGCGCCGAGGTCCAGCTCCGGGCGCACAACACGGCCTTCTGCCGGCCCTGCTACCTCTTCTTCTTCCGCCGCCAGGTGGAGCGAGCGATCGCCGCGCAGCGGATGCTCGCCCCCGGGGAGCGCGTGCTGGTGGCGGTCTCGGGCGGCAAGGACAGCCTGGCGCTGTGGGACCTGCTCGCCGACCTCGGCTACGACACCACGGGCCTCTACCTGGGGCTCGGCATCGGGGAGTACTCCGACTGCTCGCAGGAAAAGGTGGAGCGGTTCGCGGCGGGCCGCGGCCTCCCGCTCCGGGTGGTGAAGCTCGAGGCCGAAGGCCCCGGGCTCGGCGTGCCGGCGGTGGCCGTCGCCACGCGGCGTGCGCCCTGCGCCGCCTGTGGCACGATGAAGCGCCACTATTTCGACGCCGCGGCCTTCGCCGGCGGCTTCGACGTCCTCGCCACCGGCCACAACCTGGACGACGAGGCCGCACGGCTCCTCGGCAACGTCCTCCGCTGGCAGAAGGACCATCTGGCGCGGCAGCGCCCCGTCCTCCCGCCCACGCATCCGAAGTTCGTCCGCAAGGTGAAGCCCCTCTACCTCACGAGCGAGTACGAGACGGCGGTCTACGCCTTCATGAGGGGGATCGACTACATCGTCGACGAGTGTCCCAACGCCGCCGGCGCCACGCAGCTGCTCTACAAGGAAGCGCTGGACCGGCTCGAGGCCGGGAGCCCCGGCACGAAGCTCGCGTTCGTGAAGGAGTTCCTGCGCACGGCGCAGCCCGCGTTCGCGGCCGTCGAGCAGCGAGAGCCGCAGGAGTGCGCGGGCTGCGGCATGCCCGCGTACGGGGCCCTCTGCTCGTTCTGCAGCCTGGTGCGCGAGGTCGAGGCCAGGCGCGCCCGCACCGCCTCCGCCGTGCCGGCGTGACGCCCGCCCCGCCGCCCGGAGAGCGGTCCGTGCTGCGCGACCAGGAGCCGGTCGTCTTCATCGACCGCAAGGAGCGGACGTACCTCCGCATCCTGCGCCGGGGTGGACGGGTGTCGGTGCGCGGCCGGCCGATCGCCTGCGACGACGTCATCGGCCGGCCGGAGGGCTCGCGCATCGAGAGCGCGAGCGGCGAGGCGCTGCTCGTCCTGCGGCCCACCTACGCGCAGCTCATCCCGAGCCTGCCCCGGCGCGCCGAGCCGATCTATCCGAAGGACGTGGGGCCGATCCTCCTCTGGGGCGACATCGGGCCGGGCATGCACGTGGTCGAGGTCGGCACGGGCCCGGGCGCGCTGACCCTGGCGCTGCTGCGCGCCGTCGGCCCGACGGGACGCCTCACGTCGTACGAGGCGCGCGACGACTTTGCGACCCTGGCGCGCGACAACGTCGCCCGCTATCACGGACCCGCTGCCAACTGGACGCTCCGCGTCGCGGACGCGTTCGCCGGTCTCGACGAACGTGACGTCGACCGGCTGATCGTCGATCTCGCCGAGCCCTGGCACCTGCTCGACGCGGTGGGCCGGACGCTCCGGCCCGGCGGCGTCATCACCGCCTTCCTCCCGACCGCGCTGCAGGTGAAGCAGCTCGTCGACGCGCTGCGCGCCGGGTGCTTCGGGGCGGTCGAGACGCTCGAGACGCTGGCCCGCTTCTGGCATGTGCGCGACCGCAGCATCCGTCCCGCGCACCGCATGGTGGCGCACACCGGCTTTCTGGTCTTCGCGCGGCGGCTCGCGGGGAATTCTGAATTGACTCCGTAAAAACCCTGTAGTAGCGAAGGGCGCGTGCACGGCGGGTGATGCGTGCACGCGCGCCGACTCGCGATGACAAAGGCGGAAATCCGCCATAAGGTTTGGCAGACGATCCAGCGTGAGGGCGCGGCACGGTTCCCCGGGGCGCACGGCCGCATCCCGCACTTCGTCGGCGCCGAGCAGGCGGCGCAGCTCCTGCGCGAGATGGCGGTGTGGCGACGGGCGCTCGTGGTGAAGGTCAATCCCGACGCGCCGCAGCTGCCCGTCCGGCGGCTCGCGCTCGCCGAGGGCAAGATCATCTACATGGCCGTGCCCCGCCTGAGGACCGAGAAGTGCTTCGTCGAGATCGATCCGCAGCGTCTCGGCAAGAAGGCCATGCTGGCGAGCAGCATCGCCGGCGCCTGCCGCTACGGCCGCGCCGTGTCGCCGCGCGAGATGCGCCCCGTCGATCTCGTGGTGTGCGGCTCGGTCGCCGTCGGGCGCGACGGGGCGCGGCTCGGCAAGGGCGGCGGCTACTGCGACCTCGAGTACGGCCTGCTGCGCGAGGAAGGCAAGGTACGGGAGTCGACGCCGATTCTCACCACGGTCCACGGGGTGCAGATCGTCGCCGAGCGGATCACGATGCTGCCGCACGACCTGCCGGTGGACTTCCTGGTCACGCCGACCGAGGTGATCGCGACGCGGCCCGCCCACCCCCGCCCGCGCGGCATCTACTGGGACCTCCTCCGGGCGCTCAAGATCAACGCCATCCCGCTGCTGCGCAAGCGCCTGAAGCGGGGGAGCACGGGCACGCCCTCGCCGCGCCGTCTCTAAGCGGTCGCGCTTGCACGCGAGCGACCTCCTCTGGTTCCTGTTCCTGGTCATGGCGGTCGCGCCCATGGTGCAGCGCCGGCTGCTCGACCTGCAGCGCGTCCGCTTCCTGCGCACCTGGGAGCGGCGGCGCGGCAGCCGCGTGATCGCGCTCATCCACCGCCAGGAGACGATGAGCCTCCTCGGGTTTCCCCTGATCCGCTACATCGACATCCAGGACAGCGAGGAGCTGCTGCGGGCGCTGCGGCTCACGGCCGAGGACGTGCCGATCGACATCATCCTGCACACGCCGGGCGGGCTCGCGCTCGCGGCCGAGCAGATCGCGCACGCGATCTGCCGCCGGCGTGCGAAGGTGACCGTCTACGTCCCCCACTACGCGATGAGCGGCGGCACCTTGATCGCGCTCGCCGCGGACGAGATCGTCATGGACCCGAACGCGGTGCTCGGCTCGCTCGATCCGCAGCTCGGCCAGCACCCGGCCGCCTCGATCATCCAGGCCGTCGACTGGAAGACCGAGCACCGTCAGGAGATCGACGACGAGACCCTCATCCTCGCGGACGTCGCACGCAAGGCGATGCTCCAGCTGCGGCAGTGCGTGGCCGGGGTCCTGACCGATCGCTTCGGTCCCGAGAAGGCCGGCGCGCTCGCCGAGACGTTCACGCACGGCGAGTGGACGCACGACCATCCGCTGAACGTGGAGACCCTCGGGCGGCTCGGCCTCCCGATCAACACCGACATGCCGCGGGAGATCTACGAATACATGCGGCTGTTCCCGCAGGCGTCGACGGGCCGCCCGTCGGTGCAGTACGTCCCGCTGCCCTATCGGAGCCCGGCCCCAACGTCGGCGCCGGCGAAGCGCGCACGCAGCGGGTAGGAGCGGGTGGGCCCTCCTTTCACAGACGCTCGCCGGCCGGCACGATCCCCGCCAGCCGGCAGAGCGTCTCGATCGTCACGATCGCATAGAGCTGGTTGAAGTCGGTGAAGTCGGGCCCCCGCGCCGCGGCGAGGAAGGCGCTGAGACCGTCGGGCGCGTAGAGGCTCGCACTGCGCAGCCGCTCGACGTCGAGGAGCCCCTCGGCGTCGAAGCGCGTCACGAGGTCGCGGTTCCAGGCGGGCTCGGGCGGGCGCGCGGTCGGGTTAGTGAAGATCGGGTGGCGCACCGTCATCAGCCCGAGCTTCCGGACCAGACGCGCGCCCGCACCCACCGCGTAGCGGGTCACGTGCGCCGGCCGCGTGAGGCGGATCGGCTCCGCCGAGCCGCCGTAGCACGTGGGCAGCGCGGCGAGCGTCGGGTGCATGCGCGTGATCATGTGGCGCACGAGCCGGCCGGCGAGGCGGAACCGCCACGGCACGGCCGCCGCCCACTCGAGCAGCTCGGCGGTGGCAAGCGGCGCGGGCGAGGCGAGGAGCGGCCACACCGCGCCCGCGTAGCGACCGACGTGCCCGGAGCTCTTCCACAGGTAGATGGCGTCGAGCTTCTGCGTGTTGAGCGCGTCCGGAGCGAGACCGGCGATCGCGGCCGCGGTGCGCACCTGGTCGGCCACGTAGTCCGCGCGCCAGTCGGCGTGGAAGAGGCCGAGGTTTGGCCGGACGGCCGGGAAGAAGCGGTAGCGAAGGAGGCGCGGCACGTCGAGCGCCGACGTCCGCCCGATCCGGAGGTACTCCTGCTGCCAGAAGAACTCCCGGTACAGCTCGCCGCCGCCGCCGGTGAGCGACGCGGCGAAGCGGCCGGCGAGGCGCCGCTTCGCGTAGAGCGTGCCGTCGATCGCGTGCCCCCCGAGCTCGCCGTCCGCGAGGGCGACGCCTTCCTCGAAGAGCGGCCAGCGGCGCCCGCCCCAGTCGGGGGGAAGGCTGACGTGCTCGAGTGACCAGCCGAAGCGATCGGCGATCAGACGGGCGATCGCGACGTCGAGGTGGTCGTCGGGGCCGTTGACGGTGACGTGCACCGGCGCGCCGGGCTCGGCGAGCGCGGCGACCACGAGCCGCGAGTCGAGGCCGGAGGTCAGATCGGCGACCCACGCGGGCCAGGCGGCGCGCACCTGCCGGGCGGTTGCGCGGAGCAACCCGCCGCCTTCGTCGGCGGCGTCCTCGATCCGGCGGTAGGCGCGGGCGGCGCGGTAGGGGAGCCAGCGGCGCGCCACGTGGGCGCGGCCGGCGGTGATCGTCACCCGCTCGCCGAAGCTCGCGCGGCGGATGCCGGCGAAGGCGCTCCGCGGGCTCCGGATGGCGCTCTCCATGAAGAGGGCGCGGAGCGCCTCGACGTCGAGGCGCGCGCCGAGCCCGACGGCGAGCGGCAGCGCCGCGGTGGTGACCCAGGCGACCCCGTCGTCTTCGGCGACGTAGACCGGAAAGAGGCCGAGCTGGTCGGGCGCGGCGACCAGCCGGCCGTCGCGGCGATCCATCGCCAGGGCGAGGTACTGGCCCTGGAGCCCGTCGAGGGCAGCGTCTCCGACGGCGGCGAAGCGGATGGCGAGGTGCGGGAGCACCCCGTCCGCCGCCACGGCGGCCTCGGCCGCGAAGCACCAGCCGGCGGCGGCGACGGTCACCTGGCCGTCGGGCGACGTCACGAGCGCCGGATGCGGCGAACCGGCGCCGGCGAAGCGCACCACGCGGCAGGTCGGCCCGGCGGCCTCGGCGGTGGGCGCCATGCCGCGGAGCGCGGTGAACGCCCTGACCACGCGGGCGAGCGACGCGGCGGCGCGGTCGGCGCGCTCAGGCGCCCACGAGACGGCGAGGAGGCCCGGCATTCACGGTCTCGCCGGGCGCCACCGACGCCGGTGCGGCGTCGCTCGACGTCCCGTCGCGCGCCGCGCGAGCCGCAGCGCCTGCCGCACCGCCGCGCCTGGCGTCCGCGCCCGGACGACGCCGGGCAGGTCGCCCCACGCGCCGAGCACGACGACGGGACGCTCGAGCACGCGC
>VBKF01000134.1 GCA_005888095.1 Deltaproteobacteria bacterium
CAGAGCTGGGGGCTCATCGCGGCGGCCGCGGCGTACGCGCTCGCCGGGCTCGCGTGGCTCGCGGCGCATGCGCAGGACCTGAATCTGCTCGCCGCGGGCGAGGAGGGTGCCGCGGAGCTCGGCGTCGACGTCGAGCGGGCGCGGCGCGCCGTGTTCGTGGCGGCATCGCTGCTCGTCGGCGCGGCCGTATCGGTGAGCGGCATGATCAGCTTCGTCGGCCTGATCGTGCCGCATCTCGTCCGACTCGTCTTCGGCGCCGACCATCGCCTGCTCCTGCCGGCGTCGTTCCTCGGCGGCGCCGCCTTTCTCGTCTGGGCCGACACGCTGGCGCGGACGGCGCTGGCACCTGCGGAGCTTCCGGTCGGCGTCGTGACGGCGCTCGTGGGCGGTCCCGTGTTCCTCTTCCTGCTGCGCCGCGCGCTCGTGCGAGAGGCCTCGTGACCGCCCATCTCGAAGCGGATCAGGTCGGCTTCGCCTACGGCCGCCGCGCGGTGCTCGACGCCGTGAGCTTCGCGGTCGCCCCGGGCGAGCTCGTGGGCGTCATCGGCCCGAACGGCGCCGGCAAGACGACGCTCGTGCGCCTCCTCGCCGGCGTGCTCGCGCCGAGCACGGGGACGGTCCGGCTCGACGGCCGCGCGCTCGGCTCGTATCGTCGTCGCGACGTCGCGCGGCGCCTGGCGGTCGTCCCGCAAGACGCCCACGTGCAGTTCCCCTTCACCGCGCTCGAGATCGTGCTCATGGGGCGCGCCGCGCACCTCCCGCGGCTCGGCTTTCCGCGCGCGCGGGATCTCGCGGTCGCGCGCGCGGCGATGGAGCGCCTCGAGGTCGGCCACCTCGAGGAGCGGCCGCTCGACCACGTCTCCGGCGGCGAGCGGCAGCGGGTGCTGCTGTCGCGCGCGCTCGCCCAGGAGCCCGACGTGCTGCTCCTCGACGAGCCCACCACGCACCTCGACCTCCGCCACCAGGCGGGCATCCACGAAGTCCTCCGCGATCTCGTCCAGACGCGCGGGACGGCGATCGTCTCCGTCCTTCACGACTTGAACCTCGCGGCGATGTACTGCGACCGCCTCGTGCTGCTGGCCGACGGACGCGTCGCGCGCACGGGGCCGCCGTCGGAGGTCCTGACCGCGGAGGTGCTCGGCAGCGCGTACCGCACGTCGGTCTACGTCGGTCCGAACGCGGCGACCGGCAGCCTCGTCGTGCTGCCGCGGCGCCCCGCGCGGTGATTCACGCCGCCGGCGGCCGGACGGGGTGCTCGCCGCCGCCGCGTCCGCGCGCCGGACCGACGGTCTCGAGACGCCGCCGGCCCGGCCGCACGGTGTCGGTGACGGGCAGCGACACGACGAGCACGCCGTTTCCGGTCGGCCTCACCGACGAGGGAGGCGGGCCACGGCGAGCCCCAACCGGCGAGCGGCGTCGCACAGGTCGCGGTCGGCTCCGACGAAGACGACGTCGGGCCACGCGATGCTCTCGGCCGACGCAAGATGCACGGCGTCGTAGCCGCGGAGGTCGTGGTCATGCGCGAGCACGCCAGCTCGCGTCGCGAGGACGCTCGACACGCCGACCCGATCGACGCGCGCCCAGAGGCCTTCGAATTCGGTGATCGCGAGCCGCAGCTGGGTGTCCGTCAGCCGCCGCTCACGCCGCGCCCTCTTGAGCGCCGCCCGCGATTCCGGGTAGATCAGCACGGAGGAGACGACCCTGCGGGCGTCCCGCCAGATCAGCTCCGCCTCGCTCGACCCCGGTTCCGCGATCACCAGCTTCACCGCTGCGGAGGTGTCGAAGTAGGCGGTCACCGCCGCTGCCGGGCGACGTAGTCCGCCATCGACGGCCCGTCGCCGTGCAGGTGGACACGCGTGCCCGGCCGGCGCCGGCGCCCGCCTGTGGGCGCCGGTTCGATCACTCCCGCCTCGATCAGCGCCTCGAGCGGATCGGCGCCCCGGACCGGAACGAGGCGGGCGACCGGTGCCCCGCGATCGGTCACCAGGACCTCCGTCCCGCGGCGCGCCCGGGCCACCCAGCGGCTCAGGTTGTTCTTCAAATCGCGGATGCCGACCACCGCGCGTGCCATATGTGGCTACACTAGCCCTCGCTGTGTAGCTACATCAAGCCCCAGAGCCCCGGCTAACGTTTGCCGAAGGACCTTGGGGCCTCGCCCCCCCTTCAGCCGGTCTTCCGGAGCGTCGCGCTCTTCTCCGCGAGGCAGGCGAGGAGGTCCTCCCAGGACTTGACGAACGCGGCCGCCCCTTCGCGCTGGAGCTCGGCGGCCAGCGCGTCGACGTCGACGCCCGCCCGCGCGAAGCGATCGAGCACCTCCTCCGCGTCGCCGCCGTCGTGCGGCAGCATGGGACCGATCTCGCCGTGGTCGGCGAGCGCGAGCAGCGTCTGCTCCGGCATCGTGTTCACCGAGTGCGGCGCGGCGAGCGATTTCACGTAGAGCACGTCCGACGCCTTCGGGTCCTTCGTTCCGGTGCTCGCCCACAAGAGCCGCTGGGAGCGGGCGCCGACGTTGAGGAGCCGGAGCCAGCGATCGGAGGCGAGGAGGTCGCGATAGGCCTTGTACGTGCGCTTCGCCATCGCGATGCCGAGCTGGTCGTGGAGCGCCGGCGGCACCTTGCCCGCCACCGCCACGTCCCAGCGGCTCACGAAGAGCGAGGCAACCGACCCGACGTGCGGGTTCAGGCCAGCCGCCACCCGCCGCTCGACGCCGCGGACGTACGCCTGCGCGGCCGCGAGGTACTGCTCGCGCGAGAAGAGGAGGGTCACGTTGATCGGCACCCCGGCGAAGATCGCCTCCTCGATCGCCGGGATACCCTCCCGCGTGCCGGGGATCTTGATGAAGAGGTTCGGGCGGTTGGCCCGGGCGTAGAGCGCCTTCGCGGCCGCCACGGAGCCGGGCGTGTCGTAGGCGAGCGTCGGCGAGAGCTCGAGCGAGACCCAGCCGTCCACCCGGTTGGTCGCCTCGTGGACGGGACGGAAGAGGTCGGCGGCCTGCCGCAGATCGGCGAGCGCGAGCTCGAAGAAGAGCTCCTCGCCCGCCTTCCCGGCCGCCGTCTGCTCACGGATGGCGGCGTCGTAGTCGTGGCTGTTCTTGATCGCGTGGTCGAAGATCGTCGGGTTGGAGGTCAGTCCGGTGACCGACAGCTCCCTCACGTAGCGCTCGAGCGTGCCGCTCGCGAGCATGGCGCGCGTGATGTTGTCGAGCCAGATGCTCTGGCCGGCGTCGTGCAGCCGTTGCGTTGCCTTCATGCTTCCTTCCTCCCGAACGCGGATCGGTCGTAGCGGAGCAGGTCGCCGATGCGCGCGATCGTGATGTCCGCCGGCGGGTACGTGGCGACGTCGGCGGCGTGCGCGTAGTGGCCCTGTCGCGGGAACACCGTCGTCAGGCGCTCGCCCCACACCTTCTTGCAGGCGGTCAGCAGCCGGATCTTGTCGTCGACGAGGACGTAGTGCTCGGCGGGGAAGCGTCGCTCGACGTCGTCCAGCTCCCGCTCCTTGTGGATGTAGATCAGGACGCGGCCCTCCACCGCGTCGAACAGCCCCGAGCACTCGACCTTGCGCGGCTGGAAGACCACGTCGCCGTCGGACAGGATGACCGTCGGGCCCCAGGCGGCGAGGTGCTCGATCACATCGAGCGATTCCGGATAGAGGCGGTTCGCGAAGGGGTAGTTCACCAGGAACGAGGACACCGCGAGGAGATGGGGATCGCGCGGGTGCTCGACGCGATAGCGCTGGAGCGCGCCGAGGTAGTCGGCGTAGCCGAGCTCGGCGCGGAGCGCCTCGAAGATCGCCCAGTATCGCTCCTGCCGCTCCGCCCCGACCTCGCGCGTCAGGTGGCGCTTCAAGTCGGCGGCGACGCGGTCGTTGTCGATGAGCGTGTTGTCGACGTCGAGCAGGAAGACGATCGGGCTGCGTGCAGCCATCATCGCGTCGCCTGCCGGTCCCAGAGCCGGAACCCACCGACGAAGGCGTTCCGATTGTCGACCCATCGCGCGCCGTCGGGGAGGTGCTTCAACCGCTTGGCATTGCCGCCGCCGAGCACGACGTCGTCCGCCTCCAGGGCTCGCTTCAGGAGCTCGGTGACCTCCGCCACGTGCCGGCGCCACCGCTTCTTCCCGAAGCGCTCGAGCCCGCGCACCCCCACGTAGTCCTCGTAGGTGCGGCCGTTCTTGTATGGCAGGTGCGCGAGCTCCATGGGCTCGAGGACGCCGTCGATGATCATCGCCGATCCGAGGCCGGTGCCGAAGCCGAGGAACAGCATGCGGCCGTGCCGGTAGCTGCCGAGCGCCTGCATGGCCGCGTCGTTCGTGACCCGGACGGGGCGGCCGAACGCCCGTTGGAAGTCGAAGCCCACCCAGCCGCGGCCGAGGTTGTGGGGCTCGGCGACCGGTCGGCCATGGACGACGACCCCTGGATAGCCGATCGACACCACGTCGTAGCGCCAGTCGGTGGTGAGCCGCTTGACCGCCGCCACCATCTCGCGGGCGGTCATCGACGGACCCGACTCGATCTGGCGCGGTTTGCGCTGCCCGGTAGCGAGCACCTTCACGTGCGTGCCGCCCACGTCGATCACGAGCACCCTCGGCCGGCGGATCCCGGCCGCCCGGCGCGGGCGGGTCAGCTTGTCGGGCTGTGCCATCCGCCGATCTCGGCCGTCAGCGCCTCGGCCTCCCGGGGACCCCAGCTGCCGCACTCGTACTCGTACACCCGTGTCGTCGATCCGAGGATGGGCTGAACGATTGCCCACGCCGCCTCGACGGCGTCCTCGCGCGCGAAGAGCGTCGGGTCGCCCTCCATGGCCTCGCCGAGCAGACGCTCGTAGGCGTCCATCTCCTCGGCGTCGGGATGGTGCACCACCCGGAGCTCCGTCGGCTCCGTGTCCATCTGCTCGCCGGGGCGCTTCACGCGCGCCCCGATGGCAATCGTGACGTCCGGGCTCAGGCGGAAGCGGACGTAGTTGGTGTCGCCCGGGCAGAGGCGGCTGAGCGGCGGCCGGCGCAGCGTGACCAGCACCTCCGTGGTGGTGGTGGCGAGGCATTTGCCCGCCCGGATGAAGAAGGGCACGCCGTCCCAGCGCCAGGAGTCGATGTGCAGGCGCACGGCCGCGAAGGTCTCCACCGTCGAGCCCGGGGCGACGCCGTCCTCCTTCCGGTAGCCGCGGAACTGCCCGCGCACCAGATCCTCCGGCCGGAGCGGGCGGATCATGCGGAAGACCTTCACCTGCTCGTCTCGGATCGACTCGTGGTAGGTGGTGGCCGGCGGCTCCATGGCGAGGAAGCCCACCACCTGCAGCATGTGGTTCTGGATCACGTCGCGGATCGCGCCCGCCTCTTCGTAGAAGCGGCCGCGCCCCTGGACCCCGAAGCTCTCCGCCATCGTGATCTGCACACCCTCGACGTAGTTGCGGTTCCAGATCGGCTCGAGGAACGTGTTCGCGAAGCGGAAGAGGAGGAGGTTCTGCACCGGCTCCTTCCCGAGGTAGTGGTCGATGCGGAAGATGGAGCGCTCGTCGAACACCCGGTGCAGCGTCGCGTTCAGCGCCTGCGCCGAGGGGAGGTCGCGGCCGAAGGGCTTCTCGAGCACGACCCGCGCATTGGTCGCGGAGCTCGACCGCCCGAGCCCCTCGACCACGGTCTCGAACAGGCTCGGCGGGATCGCGAGATAGTGGAGCGGGCACGCCGCGCCGCCGAGCTCCTTGCGGAGCGCGGCGAAGGTGGCCGGATCGCCGTATTCGCCCCGCACGTAGCGGAGCCGCTCGCGGAGCTTCGCGAACGCGGCCTCGTCGAGGCCACCGTGCTGCGCGACGCTCTCCCGGGCGCGGGCCCGGAACTGCTCGGCCGTCCACTCCGACCGCGCAACCCCGATCACCGGCACGTCGAGACGCCCGCGCCGCGCCATCGCGTGCAGCGCCGGGAAGATCTTCTTGTAGACGAGGTCGCCGCTCGCGCCGAAGAAGACGAGGGCGTCGGAGCGCGGCGGGCTCATGTCCCGGCCCCCTTCTCGACGTGGCCGCCGAACTCGTAGCGCATGGCGGAGAGCAGACGGTCCTGGAACTCCGCCTCGCCCCGCGAGCTGAACCGCTCGAAGAGCGCGGCCGCCAGGACGTGCGCGGGGACCGCCTCGTCGATCGCCGCGTCGAGCGTCCAGCGCCCCTCGCCCGAGTCCGAGACCCGCCCGGTGAAGCGTTCGAGCGTCGGATCGCTGGCGAGGGCCGCGGCCGTCAGGTCGAGGAGCCACGAGGCGATCACGCTGCCCCGCCGCCAGACCTCGGCGATGTCGGCGAGGTCGAGGTCGTACTGGTAGTACTCGGGGTTGCGGAGCGGCGTCGTCTCGGCGTCCGCGGCGCGGGCGCGCTTGCCGACGTTGGCGTGCCGCAGGACGTTGAGCCCCTCCGCGTAGGCCGCCATGAGCCCGTACTCGATGCCGTTGTGCACCATCTTGACGAAGTGGCCGGCGCCGTTCGGGCCACAGTGCAGGTAGCCCTGCTCCGCCGTGCCGGCCCGCTTCTCGCGTCCCGGGGTGCGGGCGAGCGCGCCGGCGCCGGGCGCGAGCGTCGCAAAGAGCGGATCGAGGTGCCGCACGACCTCGGCCTCGCCGCCGATCATGAGGCAGTAGCCGCGCTCGAGCCCCCACACGCCGCCGCTCGTGCCGCAGTCGACGTAGTGGAGGCCGCGCACCGCGAGCCGCTTCGCACGCTCGATGTCGTCCCGGTAGAACGAGTTCCCGCCGTCGACCACGACGTCGCCGGCCGCGAGACGCGGGACGAGCTCCTCGAGCGTCGGGTCGACGACCGCGGCGGGCACCATGAGCCAGACGATCCGTGGCTTGCCGAGGCGAGCGACGAAGTCGTCGAGCGACGCGGCGCCGCCCGCGCCTTCCCGGGCGAGCGCCTGGACGGCGTCCCTCGAGACGTCGTGGACCACGCATTGGTGACCGCCCCGCATGAACCGCCGCACCATGTTGGCGCCCATGCGCCCGAGACCGATCATGCCGACCTGCATCGCGCCTCCTCTCGCTCCGCAGCCGCTAGTCGAGGCTCCATGGACGCCACGGCTGCTCCTGCACGGAGATCGTGCCTTGCCGTATCTCCGCCGTCCACCGGCTTCGATCGCCGTCTCGCCAGCAGCGCAGGTCCAGCCGCGCCGGGCCGACCGCCAGGCCGTGGAGCGTGATCTCCGGGAGCCAGCGCGGCAGCTCCGGGTCGACGTAGAGCCGGCCCCTCGGCGCGTCGGCGCGGAGGCCGAGGATCGCCTGCAGCAGGTGGAAGACGCTCCCTGCGGCCCACGCCTGTGGCACGTTCGCCTGCGGATACACGACCGGGAAGGTGCCGGGGCGGCGCTCGATGCCGGCGTAGAGCTCCGGCAGCCGGTAGCTCACGAAGTAGCTCGCCGCCTCCGAGATGTCGCGCGCCACGCGGGCCGCCTCGGCGGCGAAGCCGTAGCGCTTGAAGCCGAGCGCGATGATGCCGTTGTCGTGCGGCCAGACGGATCCCCGCTGGTAGGAGAAGGGATTGTACGCGGGGTTCCGCGCGGACAGCGTCCGGATGCCCCAGCCGCTCCACATGTCGGGCTCGAAGAAACGCTTCACGACCCGCGCGGCGCGATCCGCGCTGGCGATACCGCTCCACAGGCAATGGCCGGCGTTGGAGGCGATCGTCCGGACGGGCTGCTTCTCTGGATCGAGCGTGAACGCGTAGAACCCGAGGTCCTCGCACCAGAATTTCGCCTCGAACGCCGCACGGAGGGCGCGCGCCTTGGCACGCAGCCCGGCCGCGCGCTCCGGCTCGGCGAGCGCATCGAAGACCTCCGCCATGCGCAGCCACGCGTCGAAGACGTAGCCCTGGAGCTCACACAGCGCCTTCGGCTGCCGGACCTGGCGGCCGTCGGGATAGACGACCGCGTCGACCGCGTCCTTCCAGCCCATGTTCTCGTAGCCCTGCGGGGAGCGCGTCCGGTACTCCTGGAAGCCGTCGCCGTCGAGGTCGCCGGAGCGGTCGATCCACTCGAGGCAGCGGAGCGCCGTCTCCCGGTGCTCGCGAAGCAGCGAATCGTCGCCCAGCCACTTCCACGCCTCGTGCAGGACGATCAGGTAGAGCGGCGTGGCGTCGGCGGTGCCGTAGTACGGCGTGTGCGGGATCAGACGGAAGTGGGCGAGCTCGCCGGCGCGCACCTCGTGCGGGATCTTGCCGGGCTCGGCGTCGCGCGCGTCGTCCCGCTCCGTCGCCTGCAGCTCGGCGAGCTTCCTGAGCGCGCCCCGCGCCAGGTCAGGGTGGACGATCATGCTCTGCAGGCTCGCGATGAGCGAGTCGCGGCCGAAGAGCGCGACGAACCAGGGCACGCCGGCGGCGGGCACCCAGATGTCCGGGCCGAAGTCGTGGTCGTACAGGCGGAGCGCCCCCAGGTCTTCGACCGATTGGCGGTAGACGCGGTAGACGTCCTCGTTGGCGCTCGTCACCTTCGTCGCCACCTCGAGCCAGCGGTCGTGCAGGCTGTCCTGATCCGACGCGGCGCCGTCGTGGGAGCAGGCTCGTCGCGGCGCGCGCACCGTCTCACCCCTCACGAGGAGGTAGTGGCAGCACGTGTGCCATGTCGCCCCGGGACGCAGCTCGACCTCGAACGTGACCCGGCCGTTCGCACAACCGGGGGAAGAGCTCGCGTTCAGCAGCCGGTAGACGAGACTCCGGCGGAAGTCCCGATTGGTGTACGACGTCTCCAGCTCCGCGCGCCGCTCGTGCCACCGGGTCACGATCCGGCCCCGGCGCACGAGGTGTCCGAGCTTCACCTCGAACAGGTCGGCGAAGTCGGAGCGGAGCGCGATCTCGAGGTTGAAGCGCACGGGGACGAGCCCGTGGTTCGCGATGTCGAGGTCCTCGTGGATGCCGTCGGCGACGGTGCGGTGGATGACGAGCGACAGCGTGCCCGCGGGGACGTCGCCGTCCTCGGTCGGGACCACGGCGTTGGTGAGGTAGATCCTCGCCGCGTAATAGGCCGTGGCCGCGGAGTTGAGGCGCTGCCACGGGAGCCCGTTCGCGAAGATCGCGTAGTAGGAGACGAAGCGGGTGTCGTCGGCGAAGACCCCCTGTTCGGTATCCGCCTGGACCTCTCCGCCCAGGTCGGTGACCATGAAGGTGGCGCCGTGGTTGATGCTCAGGAGGGGCGGCCCGACGGCGATCTCGACCGGCATGGATCACCCGCCGAGGCTCGCGCGCAGGCGCTGCATCCCGGCCCGCACGCCGGCAGGATCCTCGAAGACGGCGGAGCCCGCCACCAGCACTCGCGCTCCCGCCTCGACCACGCGCGGCGCCGTCTCGGGGTGGATGCCGCCGTCCACCTCGAGCTCGCACTCGGGCCGCTCGCGGTCGAGGAGCTCGCGGACGCGACGGATCTTCGGCAGCGTGCTCGCGATGAACTCCTGGCCGCCGAAGCCCGGATCGACCGTCATCACGAGCACGAGGTCGAGCTCGGGCAGCACCTCCTCGAGCGTCGCGATGGGCGTGGCGGGGTTGAGCGCGAGGCCCACGCGCTTGCCGAGCCTGCCGATCGACTCGAGGGTGCGGTGGAGGTGAACGGCACCCTCCACGTGCACGATGAGCCCATCCGCCCCCGCATCGGCGAACGTCGCGAGGTAGCGATCGGGCTCCGCGATCATCAGATGAGCCTCCAGCGGGAGCCGGGTCACCCGGCGAAGCGAGCGGACCACCACGGGGCCGATCGTGATGTTCGGCACGAAGTGTCCATCCATGACGTCGACGTGGATCCGGTCGGCGCCCGCCGCCTCCACCTCGGCGACCTGCTCACCGAGGCGCGCGAAGTCGGCGGAGAGGATGGACGGCGCGAGGGCGACCGGGGTCATCGAACCTGATCGATTTGATCGTTACTGCGCACCGTATAGTTTGCCTGCTCGCTCCGCCATCCCCGGGCGAGACCTGCCCGGGGCATCCACGCCTCATGACCCGCTGGCAGCCCCGTGCGCGAGCATCGCCTCACGCGGAGGCCGCGCGCGGGCCGGCGGCGCCATGAACTCCGGGCCGACGGGATCGGTCACGGTCTCGCGCACGAGCGCGTCGATCGCCCGCTTCGCGTCCGCGTCGAGCGACCATCCCGTCACCTCGTCGAGCGGCTCGAGCTGCTCGGGGCTGCGGGCTCCCCAGAGCGCAACCTGCACGCCGGGCTGGTCGAGCACCCAGCGCAGGGCGACCGCGAGCACGCTCCTGGCGTACCACTGTCGAGCGACGCGCTCGAGCGCGGCCACCGCCCTCAGATACTGCGCGTAGCGCGGCGGGCGGAACTTCGGGTCGCTGTGACGGAGGTCGTCCCCGCCGAAGCGGGTGTCGGGCCGCATGCGCCCGGAGAGCAGCCCTCGGCAGAGCGCGCCGTAGGTCAGCGTGGCGATGCCATGCCACAGGCAGTAGGGAAGCACGTCCTCCTCGGCCTCCCGCTCGAACAGGTTGTACGGCGGCTGCGCGGTGTGGAGGGGCGCCGCGTGCCGGAAGACGTCCATCTGCTCGGGGGAGTAGTTGCTCACCCCGATCGCGCGGATGAGCCCCTTCTCGTAGAGCCGGTGCAGCGCTTCCGCCGTCTCCTCGATGGGGATCAGCGGATCGGGCCAGTGGACCTGGTAGATGTCGATGTAGTCGGTGCGGAGGCGCCGCAAGGAGGCGGCGATCTCGCGCATGATCCGTCCGCGGCTCGCATTCCGGACCACGTCGCCACCGCTCCGCCACTCGAGCCCGACCTTGGTGGCCAGGATGACGCGCTCGCGCCGCCCCCAGCACGCCACCGCCTTGCCGACGATCTCTTCGGACCGGCCCTGGCCGTAGGCGGGCGCCGTGTCGATCAGCGTGATCCCGCGGTCGAGGGCCGCGCAGATCGTGTGGATCGAGCGCGCCTCGTCGGTTCCGCCCCACATCCAGCCGCCGATTGCCCAGGTGCCGAGCCCGATGCGCGAAGGCGACAGGTCCGTGCCCGGGATCTTCGCGTACTCCATCAATGGTCTCCATTCTCCGCCGCGGTCAGGCCACCGCGCTCGCGTGACTTCTTCTCGATCTCCTCGATGGTCGCCCGGGTCATGCAGCCGGAGGCCACGAGCGCCGCCCCCTGCTCATGCATCGCCCAGAGCAGGGCCTTGCCGCCGCTATCGATGAACGTCACCGCATCGAGGTCGACCCGGATCGGACGCGCGTCCCGGGTCGCCACCAGGCTTCGCCAGGACGCCCTCAGCTCGTCCACCCACGGACCGGCGAGTCGTCCCTCCAGCGCGAGGGTCGTCCCGTCGGGATGCGTCGTCACGGTGATTCGCAGCATCGCCCGCTCACTCATCAAGTCCCGTGCCGGACGCTGCCTGGGCGGAGCGATCGAAGCGGGCCGTCGGTTCAAGAGTTTGGGCACGCGGCCACAGTGCCGATGCCGAGGTGACGATGCCGACATGTCGGCAGTGCCGGTATGTCGGCTCACGGCCCCGGCGGTCGCAGGACATTTCCTACGCCGACGTGCGCCGGACCATGGCGCAGATGATGCATCGCCAGGAGCCGAGGAGGTGCGCGATGATGCGACTCCGGCTCGCTTCGATGGCTCTCGGCCTGCTCGCCTTCGCGACGCACGCCCCGGCGATCTGCAGTCGGTCCGGGACCCAGATCGCGTGCGACATCGGCGGGACCCAGCTCTCGATCGGGACGCAGCGGATGGCAGAGCCCGCTTGCGGGAAGGCCGCCTTGCCGCTGCAGCCGCTCCAGGGCTGTGCCGAGCTCCTCGACGACCACGCGGCACCCGAGTGGCCTCTCCGGCTCGAGATCCAGAACGTCGGCGTGGACCCGGGGCTCTGCCGCAAGCTCGGGAACGAGACGTACTGCTACTGAGACCCTTGCGGCGCGCCGACGATCAGACCCAGGGCCTCACGGCTCGGCGCGATGGATGCCGAGCTTGCGCATGCGGGACTGTAACGTGGTCCGCTTGAGGCCCAAGCGAGCGGCCGCGCCGTGCGGACCGGCGAGCACCCAGCTGGTTTCGCGCAGCGTGCGGAGGATGGCCTCGCGCTCCGTTGCCTCGAGCGTGGCGCCGCCGGACGGCGAGACACGGCCGCGGAACTCCGAGACGGGCACTCGAAGGACGAGGCCGCTCGTCAGGATGACGGCGCGCTCGATGGCGTTCTCGAGCTCGCGCACGTTGCCCGGCCAGGCGTAGCGGCACAGGGCCGCCATCGCGTCCGCCGGGATGGTCTCGATGCGCTTCTTCATGCGGCGCGCGAACTTCTGCGCGAAGTAGCGAACGAGAGCCGGGATGTCATCCGGGCGTTCGCGAAGCGGCGGAAGCACGATCGGGAAAACGTTCAAGCGATAGTACAGGTCGTTGCGGAACATCCCGGCAGCGACCATCTCCTCCAGGTTCCGGTTCGTCGCCGCCACCACCCTGACGTCGACCCGGATCGTGCGCGTGCTGCCGAGCCGCTCGAACTCCTGGTCCTGGAGCACCCGCAGCAGCTTCGGCTGGAGCTCGAGCGGGATGTCGCCGACCTCGTCGAGGAAGAGCGTCCCGCCATTGGCCACCTGAAAACGGCCGATCTTCTGGGCAATGGCGCCCGTGAAGGCGCCCCGCTCGTGGCCGAACAGCTCGCTCTCGAGGAGACCCGTCGGGATGGCGGCGCAGTTGAGCTTGACGAACGTCCGCCCGCGACGCCCGCTCAGGTCGTGGATGGCGCGGGCGATCCGCTCCTTGCCCGTGCCCGTCTCGCCCCGGATGAGCACCGCCGAATCCGTCGGCGCAACCGTCTCCACCTGATGCAGCACGCGCTTCAGCGCCGGCGAGTCGCCGACGATCTCCTCGAAGTTGTAGTCGGTGCGGATCTCGTCCTCCAGGTAGACCTTCTCTGCCGTGAGCTTGTCCTTCAACTCGGCGATCTCCTGGAACGCGAGCGCGTTCTCGACGGAGAAGGCCACCTGGTTCGCCACGGCGGCGAGGAGCTCCGCGTCCCCGGCGGTGAACGGCTCGCCGCCGAGCCGGCCGACGTTGAGCGTTCCGAGCCGGCGGTCGTGGACCGTCAGCGGCACGCTGCACACCGACTCGATGCCTTCGGCGAGCAGCAGGCGAGCGATGTCGGCCGACAGCGCGGCGAGATCCGCCCGCTCGAACCGCACTGGCCTGCCCGCCGTGAACGCGGTGCCCGCGGGCGACCCCTCGACCGGGACCGACATGTGCTCCTTGATGAGCCCCTTGCCCGCGAACTCGAGCGCCCACATGTCGAACGCGTTTCGCTGGGGATCGTAGACCGAGAGGCTCGTGTAGTCGTGGGCGACGACGCGCCGCAGGCAACGCGCGATCACCCCGAAGAGCGCGCGGGGCTCGAGGTTGGAGACGAGCGTGTTGTTCACGTCGAGCAGCAGCCGGAGCCGATCGCGTTCCCGCGCCAGCTCCTCCTGCGCGCGCTGGGCGGCCTCGTGATGCAGGGTGTTGTCGACGGCGAGCGCCACCTGGCCGGTCAGCTGCAGCAGGAACGCGACGTCGGCTCGCCCGAAGGCGTCTTCCTCGCGGCTGGCGAAGATGAGCCCACCGAGACGGCGGAGCGACGAGGTGAGCGGGAGGACGCAGAACGACTTCATCGCGTCAGCACGAAGGCTCTCCGTGACGACGGGGAAGCGCGTCTCGCGGTCGATGCGCGGCACGACGAGGGGCTGCTGGGTCCGCCACACGAGGCCGGTGGGCGATTCCGCAACGGCCAATCCGTTCTCGGCCTGCGGGACGGGACGGAGGCCGACCAAGGTGTGAACCCGCATGACGTCACTCGCTGGATCGTGCAGCACGAGCCCCAGCCCGTCGAAGCTGGCAACCCGGCGGAGGAGCCCGGCCAGGTCACGCAACAGGCTGGGAAGATCCCGGTGCGAGGCAGTGGCGCGCGAGACGTCGAGCAGCATCCGGTGGTGGTTCCCCGGCGCGCCCGTGCCCGCGCGGTGATCCGCGCGCGCCTTGCTCGCCGGCGCACCCGCCATCGTCTCGCATAGGGCGCGGGCCACGACTCGCAACCATCTACCGGGGCTGTCGGGCTGAAGCTACCCCTCGGGCGAGCTACTGCACCGTGATGGTGGCCTTCGTGCCGAGCGCAGCGTCCGGCCGGGGGAGATAGCCGCTGACCTGCCTCGCGACGAAGGCGTATTGCCCGGGGGCGAGCGAGCACACGCTCGCGAACCTTCCCGGCGGGATCGTCGCCGTCAGCCGCTGACCGAGGCTCCAGCCGAAGCGCAGCCAGCGCGCCTGGCTCGGGTCGGCAACTTCCGCACCGCTCATGCGGCACCGGATCTTGTCGGCCTGATCCCGGGGCTCGACGAAGACGAGCAGCATCGCATGGCCGGAGTAGTTCTCGAATTCCAGGACATCGTCGCGGCTCATCGTCAGCGCCGAGGGACTGATGAGCTCACCGTCGACCAGCATGATTTGGTGTGCGACGGGAGCGCCATCCTTCACCTCCTCCGACGCGAATGCGATTCCGCACGCGAGCGCGAGTGCAAGCGTCAGGATCACAATGCCTCTGCGTCTGATCATGGGAACCTCCGTTCGGCCACCTCCGCAACTCCCGTGCCGTCCCGCCGGAGGCACGGCCGCACGGACGAATGACGCGAACCTGTCGTATTTCGAAACGTCGCGCGGTGTTCGATGGCGCAGAATGCGAATGCGACGTGCGGTGGCTTGGCCGTGGCCCTGCCGTGCGATAGTGGGAGCTGCGGAGTAGCCGGTTTGCACACCCCATGATCACGTGCGCGCACCGCGATCGCGTTCGCCGCGTCAGCCCCGCCTCGACGGGATGCGATGAATGCTCGAAGCTGGGCGAGCGATGGGTTCGCCTTCGCATGTGCCTCACGTGCGGCCACGTGGGCTGCTGCGACTCATCGCGCGGCCGGCACGCGACCGCCCACTTCGAGGCGACGGGGCACCCGCTCATGCGGTCGGTGGAGCCGGGCGAGACCTGGGCGTGGTGCTACGTGGATCGGCAGGGATTCGAGACCGCCGAGGTCGCGCTCGAGGACCCGCCGGCGCACGAGGCCGACCAGCTCGAGTCGGCACGCCCCTTCGTCGACGCGCTCTATCGCGAGTTCCTCGGCCGGGGCATCGAGTACTTCTTCCCCGAGGCGAGGCTCGAGATGCTCGGAGCCGCTGCGGGCGGCCGGGCACGAGCGGGCGAGCTGGAATTCGACGGCTTCGGCTTCCGCTATCGGCTGTCCACGGCGGAAGGCGCCTTCTCCACCGACGAGGCGCGCCTGCTCGACAGCATCCTGCGCGTGCTCTCCGCTCGGTATCACGTGCTGTTCGACGCCGCGCTCGCCGCGCGACGTCTCCACCTCTTCCACGGGCTCCCCGAGGACCGCTACGTCTCGGCGTTCCTCGATCCGACACCGTACGCAGACCCGTCGTCGCCGGTGCCGGATCGCGTGTCGGATGCGATCCAGGTGCTGCGGGTGAGCGCCCTCACCACCTACGAGAATCGCCGCATCGAGACCGGCGTCCTGCTGTTCGGCGCCACCCCGGAGGACTGCCATGCGCCGCCGCCACGGCCGCCGGCCGCGCTCCCGTACTCGACCGCGCTCACCGCGATTCGGAGCTTCCACCGCCTCTGCGACGGCCTGCAGACCCTCGCCCTCGTGGGCCGCGACGGGATGCTCGTCGAGCTCGTCGACGTGCACGAATGGGCGGCCGCGTACGCCGGCCTGCCGCTGCCGGTCCCGACGATCGAGCGCTACGCCGCCCACAGCCGGGCCACGCTGTGCGGTGGGCACGTCTGCCTCGTCCTCACGCCCAACGGCGAGATCAAGATCTTCGCGGACGGCCGGCAGGTCTTCAGCTTCCTCGATGGACGCTGGCGGTTGACCGATGCGCGCCAGAAGTACGCCGCCTGGCGGCACGCCGTCGGGGACGAGCGGGTGGCCGAGCGTCTGTTCACCGTCGCCCTGAATCTCGCCGAGGACCGCCGGGGGGCGCTGTTCGTCATCCTCGATGATTCGACGACGGCGGGGCACATCATTCCGCCCGGTGACCTGCTGGCGGAGCCGCGCACGGCTTCGCCGCGCGCCGGGAAGCAGGGGCTCCACTACCTCCTGCGCGATACGAGCCTGCTCCGGATCGCCCCGGCGGTGCTCGAGAGCGTCGCCCGCATAGACGGGGCGATCGTGTCGGACGCGTCGGGCAGGCTCCTCGCGTTCGGGACGATCCTCCGGCCACCGGCCAGGGTCGACCCCGAGGTGGCCGCCACGGAAGGCGGACGCACGACGGCGGCGCTGGCCGCCTCCCACTTCGGCAAGGTCCTCATGGTGAGCGAGGACGGTCGCGTCTCATTCTTCCATGGGGGGCGACGAGCTTGGCAGCTCTAGCACCGGGGGGACAGGCCCGCCGCACCCGGAACGCCAAAAGGGGGTTGCCAGCCGCGGCAGCACGGTTCTATTAGGTACGACCTCGTGTGGTTCGGCTTCGCTACCTTCCTCATGCTGAATGCGGCCGGCGTACCGCCCGCAAAGGCGGCAGAGCACGCCGCCGAGGTGGTGGCCGCGGTGTAGGCCGCACGCCGGCTCAGGGTGCTGGCCGGCTGGCTAGCCGCTCACCATGACTGCTGGCCCGCGACCCCGGCTACCCCGTCGCACGGCAACCTGCTACGAGGGTCCGCGCCCCCGCGTCGATGCCGCAGATCTTCCATCCGAGCACGAACACCATCTCGCGCGTCTCGATCGCGGCGACGGTCGCGCTCGTCGGCCTGGTCGCGGCGGTCGCCGGCGGACTGTTCGAATCTACCTACCTGACCGGCGTGCGCGTGCCGCGGGAGCAGCCCGTGCCCTTCAGCCACGCCCATCACGTGGGCGGCCTCGGCATCGACTGCCGGTACTGCCACACGACGGTCGAGACCTCGTCGTTCGCCGGCATACCGGCAACCGAGGTTTGCATGAACTGCCACAAGCAGATCTGGTCCGAGGCACCGATGCTGGAGCCCGTCCGCGCGAGCTACCGCACGGGCCAGCCGCTCCACTGGAACCGCGTCTACGACCTCCCCGGCTTCGTCTATTTCGACCACAGCATCCACGTGGCGAAGGGCGTCGGCTGCGTCAGCTGCCACGGGCGCGTGGACGAGATGCCGCTCCTGTGGCGCGCGAACACTCTCTACATGAATTGGTGCCTCGGCTGTCACGACGAGCCGTGGCGCTTCGTCCGCCCGCGCGAGCACGTCTTCGACCTCGACTGGCGGCCGAGCGAGGACCAGGAGACGCTCGGGCGCCGGCTCGTGAAGGAGTACGGCATCATGGATCGCGAGCACCTGACCAGCTGCTACGTCTGCCACCGATGACCGAGCTCGATGCCGTCCGCAGCCGGCTCGCCAGCGCGCGCGGCGAGCACTACTGGCGCACGCTCGAGGAGGTCGCCGATTCGGCCGCGTTCCAGGAGCTGCTCGCGCGCGAGCTGCCGGCCGCCGCGTCGCTCTGGCTCGACCCGATGCGGCGACGCTCCTTCCTGAAGCTCATGGCGGCGGCGCTCGCGCTCGGCGGCCTCGGCAGCTGCGGCGAGCGCCCGTCGGAGCCGATCGTGCCCTACGTGCGGGCCCCCGAGGGCATCGTCCCGGGCCGGCCGCTCTACTTCGCGACCGCGATGCCGTCCGCGGGCGGTCTCGGCCTCGGCCTCCTGGTCGAGAGCCACCTCGGGCGGCCGATCAAGGTGGAGGGCAACCCGCGCCATCCGGCAAGCCTCGGGGCAACGGACGCGTTTGCCCAGGCCTCGGTCCTGACGCTCTACGACCCGGAGCGACTCCAGGCGGTCACCTTCGGCGGCGCCATCCGCACCTGGCCGGACTTCCTCGCCTCCTGCCGCGCGGCGCTCGGCGTGCAGCGCGCGCGGCACGGCGCCGGCCTGCGCATCCTCACCGAGACCGTCACCTCGCCCACCCTCGGCGGGCAGCTCCGCGCCGTCCTCGAGGCGTATCCGGAAGCGCGCTGGCACCAGTGGGAGCCCGCCAGGGCCGACGCGGTCCGTGCCGGGACGCTCGCCGCCTTCGGCGACGACGTGCGACCGCTTCACCGCCTGGCCGACGCGGACGTCATCGTGGCGCTCGACGCGGACTTCCTCGGCTGCGGGCCCGCGCACCTCGCGCACGTACGCGAATTCGCGGCCCGCCGGCGGCCCGGACAGGCGATGAACCGACTCTACGTTGCGGAGAGCGGGCTCACGCCGACGGGCGCGAAGGCGGACCATCGCCTCCCCGTGCGCGCGGCCGACGTGGCGCTGCTCGCCCGAGCACTCGCCGCCGCCGCCGGCGTCGCGGGGGTATCGGCGCCAGCCGCCGACCAGATCCCTGCTCGCTGGGTCCAGGCCGTGGCCCACGACCTCGGCCGCCACCGCGGGCGAAGCCTCGTGGTCGCGGGCGAGACGCAGCCGGCGGAGGTCCAGGCGCTCGCACACCTGACGAACGCCGCCCTCGGCAACGTGGGCCACACCGTCGCCTACGTGCCGGCGGCCGAGGTGCGGTCGGAGGATCAGCTCGCCTCCCTGCACGAGCTCGTCGACGACATGGCGGCGGGCCGCGTCGAGCTGCTGGTCGTGCTCGGCGGCGACCCGGCGTTCAACGCGCCAGCCGACCTGCCCTTCGCCGAGGCCATGGCGAAGGTCCCGCTCCGCGTGCATCTGTCCCTCTACGCCAACGACACCGCGGCGCGCTCGCACTGGGTCGTTCCCGCCGCCCACTACCTCGAGTCGTGGGGCGACGTGCGCGCCTTCGACGGCACGGTGACGATCGTGCAGCCGCTCATCGCTCCGCTCTACGCCGGCGAGTCCGCGCCCGAGCTGCTCGCCGTCCTCGCCGAGGGGCCGGCGCGCGCCGGCTACGACATCGTGCGCACCCGATGGCAGGCCGAGCGGCGGGGCGCCGACTTCGACGACGCGTGGCGGAGCTGGCTCGAGGCCGGCATCGTCCCCGGGACGGCGCTCGCGACGCGCTACGTCCTCCCCCGCCGGGCGCCGGCGCCAGCGCCGGCGCGGCCGGGCGGCGAGCGGGGCCTCGAGGTCGTCTTCCGTCCCGATCCGATGGTGCACGACGGGCGCTTCGCGGCGAACGCCTGGCTCCAGGAGCTGCCGCGTCCCGTGAGCCGTCTCACCTGGGACAATACCGTGCAGGTGGCGCCGACGACCGCAGCGAGCCTCGGCGTGCAGACCGAGGACGTGGTCGACGTCGTCTTCCGCGGTCGAACAATATCGGCACCGGTCTTGGTGGCGCCCGGGCAGGCCGAGGGCTCGCTCACCGTCCACTTCGGGTACGGCGGCCGCGGCCCCTTCCGCGAGCACGGCTTCAACGCGTACACCATCCGCCCGTCCGACGCGCTCTGGTTCGGCGCCGGGCTCGAGATCCGACCGACGGCCGAGCGCCGCGCGCTCGCGCGCACGCAGCACCACCAGCGCATGGAAGGGCGCGACATCGTGCGCGCGTCCCCGATCGAGCGCTACCACGCGAGTGCCGAGCGGGAGCCGACCGGATCCGCGCACGCCCGGGAGAGCCTCTACCCGGCGTGGGACTATCCCGGGTATCGCTGGGGAATGGCGATCGATCTGAGCGCCTGCGTCGGCTGCAACGCCTGCGTCGTCGCCTGCCAGGCCGAGAACAACATCCCGGTGGTCGGCAAGACCGAGGTGCTGCGCGGGCGGGAGATGCACTGGCTCCGGATCGACACCTACTTCACCGGGGATCCGGCCGCGCCCGACGCCTACTTCATGCCCGTTCCCTGCATGCACTGCGAGAACGCCCCCTGCGAGGTGGTGTGTCCCGTCGAGGCTACGGTGCACGGCGCCGAGGGCCTCAACGAGATGGTCTACAACCGGTGCGTCGGCACGCGCTACTGCTCCAACAACTGCCCCTACAAGGTCCGGCGCTTCAACTTCTTCGAGTACTCGCGCTGGAACGCCGAGAGCCTGAAGCTGCTCTACAATCCCGACGTCACCGTGCGGAGCCGCGGGGTGATGGAGAAGTGCACGTACTGCGTGCAGCGCATCGTGCAGACTCGGATCGCCGCCGAGAAGGAGGGCCGCCGGATCCGCGACGGCGAGGTCGTGACGGCCTGCCAGCAGGCCTGCCCGGCCGAGGCGATCGTGTTCGGCGACCTGAACGACGAGGCGAGCCGGGTGCGGCTGCTCAAGACAGAACGGCGCAACTACTCCCTGCTCGAGGAGCTCAACACGCGGCCGCGGACCACGTATCTGGCGTCCCTCTCGAACCCCAACCCCGAGCTCGCCTGAGATGTCGACGCCGGCCGCGCCGTCCGAGAGCGCCCCCCCGCCCGTCATCGGCGCGCCGCACACCTATACCTCGATCACCGACAAGATCGCCGGCATCGTCCTCGCGCGACGGGCGCGGCGCGGCTGGCTCCTCGGCTTCGCGGTCGGGCTCGGCCTCTTCACGCTGCTCGTGGTGGCGGTCACGGCGCTGCTCTCCGTCGGCATCGGCATCTGGGGCGTCAACATCCCGGTCGCCTGGGGCTTCGCGATCGCGAACTTCGTCTGGTGGATCGGCATCGGTCACGCCGGCACGCTGATCTCGGCGATCCTGCTCCTCCTCCGCCAGGAGTGGCGGCAGTCCATCAACCGCTTCGCGGAGGCGATGACCATCTTCGCCGTCATGTGCGCCGGGCTCTTCCCGCTCCTCCACCTGGGCCGCCCGCAGTTCTTCTACTGGCTCGTCCCGTACCCCAACACGATGTCGCTCTGGCCGCAGTTCCGGAGCCCGCTCGTGTGGGACGTGTTCGCGGTGTCCACCTACTTCACGATCTCGCTGCTGTTCTGGTACGTCGGGCTCATCCCCGACCTCGCCACGCTCCGCGACCGCTCGCAGAGCCGCATCGGACGCGTCGCCTACGGTGTGTTCGCGCTCGGCTGGCGAGGCTCCGCGCGGCACTGGCAGCGGTACGAGGTCGCCTACCTGCTGCTCGCCGGCCTCGCCACGCCGCTCGTCGTCTCGGTCCACACCGTCGTCAGCTTCGACTTCTCGGTCGCCCAGCTGCCGGGGTGGCACTCGACGATCTTCCCGCCCTACTTCGTCGCGGGCGCGATCTTCTCGGGCTTCGCGATGGTCATCACGCTCGCCATCCCGCTGCGCGCGGCCTACGGCCTGCACGACCTCATCACCGAGCGCCACCTCCAGAACATGGCCAAGATCCTGCTCGCCACCGGCCTGATCGTCGCCTACGGCTACTTCATGGAGGCGTTCATGGCGTGGTACGGCGGCAATCCCTTCGAGCGCTACGTCCTCCTGAACCGGCTGGTCGGTCCGTACCGCTTCGGCTTCTGGGGGATGCTCCTCTTCAACGTCGCCCTGCCGCAGCTCCTCTGGCTGCAGCGCGTGCGGCGCAGCGCGATGGCGCTGTTCGTGGTGGCCGTCTTCGTGAACGTCGGCATGTGGCTCGAGCGCTTCGTGATCGTCGTCGAGTCGCTGCACCGGGATTTCCTGCCCTCCTCGTGGGGCATGTACTACCCGACGTTCTGGGACTGGGCGACGCTCTTCGGCTCGTTCGGGGTCTTCCTCACCTTCTTCTTCCTCTTCATCCGGTTCATCCCGATGATCTCGATCGCCGAGATGCGCATGCTGCTCGACGAGGAGCGGAAGGAGGCCGCGGCGTGATCGCGCAGCGGGCGATCTGGGGGTTGCTCGCCGAGTTCGAGAGTCCCGAGACGCTGCTCGTGGCGGCGCGCCGGGTGCGCGAAGCCGGGTACCGTCGAATCGATGCCTGCGTGCCCTTCCCGGTCGAGGGTCTCACCGAGGCGCTCGGCTTTCGGCGCACCGGTATCCCGCTGCTCGTCCTCGCCGGGGCGCTCTCCGGGGCCGCGGGCGCCTACTTCATGCAGTGGTACGCGATGGGCGTCTGGTACCCGCTCAACGTCGGCGGCCGGCCGCTCAACAGCTGGCCGCTGTTCATCCCGATCACCTTCGAGCTGGCGGTGCTGGTGGGCGGACTCACCGCGGTGCTCGGGATGCTCGCCCTGAACCGGCTCCCGACGCCGTACCATCCTTTGTTCAACGTGCCGCGCTTCGCCCGCGCGACGCAGGACCGCTTCTTCCTGGTAATCAATTCGCGCGACGCGCGCTTCGACCGGGGCGGCACGGCGGAGCTGCTGCGCGGCCTCGGGGCCGCGGAGGTGTCCGAAGTTGCGCGCTGACGTCCTCGTCCTGGCGGCGCTCGCCCTCACCGGCTGCTACCAGAAGATGAGGGACCAGCCGCGCTGCGAGCCGCTCGGGCCGAGCCGGCTCTTCGCCGACGGGAGATGCGCGCGCGAGCCGGTGGCGGGGACGGTGGCGCGCGGTGGCGCGCGCGACCCGCTCGCCGCGGTGGACCCGAAGAGCGATCGGCTGCCGGTCGCGCTCTCGCGCGACCTCCTCGCGCGGGGGCACGAGCGCTACGACATCTACTGCTCCCCCTGCCACGACCGCGTCGGCACGGGCGGCGGCATGGTCGTCCAGCGCGGCTACACGGCGCCGCCGTCCTTCCACGTCGACCGCCTGCGGCAGGCGCCCGTGGGACACCTCGTCGACGTCATGATGCACGGCTGGGGAGCCATGCCGCCCTACGCCGCCCAGGTGCCGCCTGCCGACCGCTGGGCGATCGCCGCCTACATTCGCGCGCTCCAGCGGAGCCAGCACGCGCGGCTCGACGACCTGCCCCCCGATGAGCGGGCCCGGCTCGCGGCGGAGCCGCCGCCGTCATGACGGATCCCGCGCTCCTCCGGCTCGAGCGGCGCGCGTTCGCGGTGGGCGTCGTCGCGCTCGTCGCCGCCGGGATCGGCGGCGTCTTCAGTCCCGCCGCGTTCCTCCGCGCCTGGCTGGCGAGCTGGCTCTTCTGGCTCTCGATCCCGCTCGGGGCGCTCGTCATCGTCATGCTCCATTACCTGTCGGGCGGATCGTGGGGGATCGTCATCCGCCGGGTCTCCGAGTCCTCGGCTGCCACGCTGCCGCTCCTGGCTCTGCTCTTCGTGCCGATCGCGCTCGGCGTGCGGGTGATCTACGAGTGGGCGCGCCCGGTGGCGGTGGCCGCCGAGCCGGCGCACCAGTACCAGCACGCCTACCTGAACGTCCCCTTCTTCCTCGCGCGCGCGGCGCTCTACTTCGTCGCCTGGATCGCGCTCGCGCAGATCCTCGTGCGATGGTCGGCGCAACGCGACCGGGTCCCCGACCCCGATCCGCGGCGCTTCCGGCTCTTCGCAGGCCCGGGCCTGGTCCTCTACGGGATCACGATCACCTTCGCGTCGATCGACTGGGGCATGTCGATCGAGCCGCACTGGTCCTCGACCGTCTATCCCATGATGTTCGCGGTGGGGCAGGTGCTGGCCGGCTTCGCCTTCACCATCACCATCGCCGTGCTCCTGCGCGACCGGCACCCCTTCGGGCGCCTCGTCAACCCGCCCAATCTCATCGACCTCGGCAACCTGATGCTCACCTTCGTCCTCCTCTGGGCGTACCTGGCGTTCTCGCAGTTCATGCTCATCTATGCCGGGAACATCCGGGAGGAGGTGACGTGGTACCTGGTGCGCGATCGGCCGGGCTGGCTCGCCGTGGCGCTCGTCCTCATCGGCGCGCACTTCGCCCTGCCCTTCGCGCTCCTCCTCCAGCGCGCCGTCAAGCGCAACCCGGTGTCGCTCGCGGGCGTGGCCGTCCTCATCCTCGTCATGCGCCTCGTCGACGACTACTGGCTCGTGTTGCCGGGGATGCGCGGGGCGGAGGGCTTCCACTGGCTCTACGTGGTGACGCCGTTCGCGGTCGGCGGGCTCTGGCTCGCGGCCTTCGCGCGACGCCTGCGCGGGCTCGCGCTCGTGCCGGCGAACGAGCCGCTGGTGGAGCAGGCGATGGCGGCCCATGGGCACTGAGCGAGAGATGGGGAGCGAGGAGACGGTCGCCCGCGGCCACGAGGGCCGGGACGTCAGCGTGCGCATCATCCTGCTGCTCGGGGCCGGGCTCGTCACCCTCGCGGCCGTGGTCCAGGTGGTCCTCTTCTTCCAGATGGGCGGACTCTGGCGCGCACGCCAGAAGGAGCTGCCGCCGCCCGTGCCCGTCGCCCAGGCGCTCCCCTCCGCCCCGCCCGAGCCGCGACTCCAGATCGCCCCGTCGCTCGACCTGAAGGCGCTCCGCGCCGCCGAGGACGCACAGCTCCACGGCTACGGATGGGTCGACCGCAAGGGCGGCGTGGTGCACATCCCGATCGAGCGTGCGATGGACCTCGTGACCCAGGAGGCGGCGCGGTGAGGCGCGCCGCGCTCGCGGCCCTCGTACTCGCGCTCGCCGGAGGGGCGAGCGCGGGTGATGGATCGCCCGCGGACGAGCGGCCCCTCCTTCTCCGGGACGTCGGCCTCGCGCCGCACCCGGGGGCGCGGCTGCCGCTCGACGCCGTCTTCCGCGACGAGGCGGGCGAGGCCGCGCCGCTCGGGCGCTGGCTCGAGGGACGTCCGGTCGTCCTGTCGCTCGTGTACTTCGGCTGCCCGATGCTCTGCGGCGAGGTCATGAACGCGCTCACCACGAGCCTCAGGCCGATCGCGCTCGAGCCGGGAAAGGACTTCACGGTCCTCGCCGTGAGCTTCGACCCGCGCGATGGGCCCGAGGCGGCGCGCGCCAAGAAGTCGGCCGCGATCGCCCGCTACGGACGCCCGGGCGCGGCGCGGGGCTGGCACTTCCTCACCGGCGACGCAGAGGCCATCCGGCGCCTGACCGACGCGGTCGGCTTCCGCTACGTCTGGGACGCGGCGGGCGGGCAGTTCGCCCACGTGGCCGTGGTCACCGTGCTCACGCCCGACGGGCGGATCGCGCGCTACTTTCCCGGCATCGAGTACCCGGCACGCGACCTGCGCCTGGCGCTCGTCGAGGCCTCCGAGGGCCGGATCGGTACGGTCGTCGACCGGCTCCTGCTCTTCTGCTACCGCTACGACGCCGCGTCCGGCCGCTACACCCCCATGATCGCGCGGGCGGTGCGGGTGGGCGCAGCCTTGACCGCCCTCGCGCTCGGCGGCCTCATCGTGATGCTGCGCCGGCAGGAACGGAAGGCCACGTGAGCCGCCTCCTGCCCTTCCCCATCTTCCCGCCGCAGGCGTCGACGCTCGCGCCGCGTACCGATCACCTCCTCTACTTCCTCCTCGCGATCAGCGGCCTCATGACGGTGCTCATCGCCGGCCTCATCCTCTACTTCTCGATCCGCTACCGCCGCCGCCCCGGCAACGAGCGCGCGACGCAGGTGCACGGCTCGAACCGGCTCGAGATCGCGTGGTCGGTCGTGCCCCTCGGCATCTTCCTCTTCACGTACGTCTGGGGCGCGAGCATCTACTTCTGGGCCTACACGCCGCCGACCGACGCCCTGGAGGTCTACGGCGTCGGCAAGCAGTGGATGTGGAAGTTCCAGCACCTGAGCGGCCAGCGCGAGATCGACGAGCTGCACGTGCCGGTGGCGCGGCCGGTGAAGGTCCTCCTCACCTCGCAGGACGTGATCCACAGCTTCTCCGTGCCCGACTTCCGCGTGAAGCAGGACGCCATCCCCGGGCGCTACACCGAGGCGTGGTTCGAGGCGACGCTGCCGGGCACCTACCACCTCTTCTGCGCCGAGTACTGCGGCACGCTGCATTCGCAGATGATCGGCTCCGTCGTCGCCATGGAGCCGGCCGCGTTCGAGCAGTGGCTCGCGGGCGGCGTCACCGCCTCGCCCGCCGAGCGCGGCCAGAAGCTCTTCCAGAGCCTCGGCTGCAACACCTGCCATCGCGCCGATGCCCTCGCCCGGGGGCCCGACCTGACGGGTCTCCTCGGCCGGCAGGTGCACCTCCAGGGCGGCGCGGTGCTGAAGGCCGATGAAGCCTACATCCGCCAGTCGATCCTCGACCCGGCGGCCGAGGTCGTCCAGGGGTACGAGCCGATCATGCCGACCTTCAAGGGCCTGGTGACGGAGGAGGGCATCCTGGACCTCATCGAGTACATCAAGTCCCTGGGAACCACGGAGAGGGCCGGACCATGACTGCCGCACCGATCGTCGTCGCGCCCGGCGCGCCGGAGAACTACCTCACCGTCGACTACGGCGTGCGCTCCTGGCTCCTCACGCGGGACCACAAGCGCATCGGGCTCCTCTACCTCATGTCGATCACGGCCGCCTTCTTCCTGGGCGGCTTCTTCGCGCTCGGCCTGCGTCTCGAGCTCCTGACGCCGGCGGGCGACCTCATGCGCGCCGAGACCTACAACAAGTTCTTCTCGATGCACGGCATCGTGATGGTGTTCTTCTTCCTGATCCCCTCAATCCCCGCGGTGCTCGGGAACTTCCTCCTGCCGCTCATGATCGGCGCGCGCGACGTCGCCTTCCCGCGTCTCAACCTGGCGAGCTGGTACATCTACATGCTGGGCGCGGCCTTCCTCACCTACACGATGGTCAGCGGGGGCGTCGACACGGGCTGGACGTTCTACACCCCCTTCAGCACCCTCTACTCGACCACGAACGTCATCTCCGCCGCCCTCGGCATCTTCATCGTCGGCTTCTCCTCGATCCTCACCGGCCTCAACTTCATCGTCACCACCCATCGCATGCGGGCCCCGGGGCTCACCTGGTTCCGGCTGCCGCTCATGGTGTGGGCGCTCTACGCGACGAGCATCATCCAGGTGCTCGCCACGCCGGTCCTCGCCATCACGCTCACGCTCGTCGCGCTCGAGCGGACGCTCCACCTCGGCATCTTCGACCCGGCGCTCGGGGGCGACCCGGTGCTCTTCCAGCACCTGTTCTGGTTCTACTCGCACCCGGCCGTCTACATCATGATCCTCCCGGGCATGGGCGTGGTGAGCGAGCTGATCACCACCTTCGCCCGCAAGCGGACCTTCGGCTACACGTACATCGCGCTCTCGAGCGTCGCGATCGCCGTCCTCGGCTTCCTCGTCTGGGGCCACCACCTCTTCATCGCCGGGCAGTCGATGTACGCCTCGATGGTCTTCTCGCTCCTCAGCTACCTGGTGGCCGTGCCGTCCGGGGTGAAGGTCTTCAACTGGACCGCGACCCTGCACAAGGGCTCGATCGAGTTCCGCACCCCGATGCTCTATGCGCTCGGCTTCATCGGGCTGTTCACGATCGGCGGGCTCACGGGGCTCTTCCTTGCGGCCCTCGGGCTCGACATCCACGTGACCGACACCTACTTCGTCGTCGCGCACTTCCACTACATCATGGTGGGCGGGATGGTGATGGCCTACCTGGGCGGCATCCACAACTGGTGGCCCAAGATCAGCGGGCGGATGTACCCCGAGAACTGGGGCCGCGTGTCCGCGGTCATCATCTTCCTCGGCTTCAACCTGACCTTCTTCCCGCAGTTCGTGCTCGGCTACCTCGGCATGCCGCGCCGCTACTGGTCGTATCCGGACGAGTTCCAGGTACTGAACGTGCTGTCGACCGCAGGCGCGTCGATCCTCGGCCTCGGCTACGTGCTGCCCATGTGCTACCTCGTCTGGTCGCTGCGCTACGGCGAGCCGGCGCCCTCGAACCCGTGGGACGCGACCGGCCTCGAGTGGCAGACGCCGTCGCCCCCGCCGCGCGAGAACTTCGAGCGGACCCCGGTCGTCACGCGCCCGCCGTACGACTACCCCGGCCCGGAGGCGCAGGTTGGCTGACCACGCGGCCGCCGTCGACCACGTCGCGCACCAGTTCGACGACGCCGAGCAGCAGAAGCTCGCGGCCGAGCTCGGCATGTGGATCTTCCTCGCCACCGAGGTGATGTTCTTCGGCGGCATGATCCTGGCGTACACCGCCTACCGCTACTTGAACCCGACGGCCTTCGCGTACGGGTCGAGGCAGCTGAACGTGGTGATCGGCGGCATCAACACCGGCGTGCTCCTGGTCAGCAGCTTCACGGTGGTGCTCTCGGTCCACGCCGCCCGCACCGGCGCACGCCGGCTGCTCCTCGTGGCGCTCGGCGCGACGATCGTCCTCGGCCTCGTGTTCCTCGGCTTCAAGGCCTACGAGTGGCGGCACCACTACCACGAGGGCCTGGTCCCGGGGATCCGCTTCACCTACGCCGGCCCCGAGGCGGCCGGCGTCGGCATGTTCTTCTGGCTCTACTTCGCGCTGACCGGCGTCCATGCGCTCCACCTGACGATCGGCATCGGCGTGATGGCGGTCATCGCCGCGCTCGCCTGGCGCGGGCGCTTCACGCCCGCCTACCACAACCCGGTGGAGATCGCGGGACTCTACTGGCACTTCGTGGACGTCGTCTGGATCTTTCTCCTGCCGCTCCTCTACCTGGTCGGGAGGCACGCGCCATGAGCGGGCCGCGCCTCTACGTGCTCGTCCTCGTGGCGCTCCTCGGTCTCACCGCGCTCACCATCTTCGCCTCGTACCTCGACCTCGGGCCGTTCAGCGCCCCCGTGGCGTTCACCATCGCGGCGACGAAGGCGGTCCTCGTGATGCTCTTCTTCATGCACCTCAAGGACTCCCACGGCGTCCTCTGGCTCGCCGCGATCGGGGGCTTCTTCTGGCTCGGCATCCTGGTCGTGCTGACCATGAGCGACGTCGCCACGCGCGGCGTGCTGCCGATCCCGGGGAAGTAGGGAGGCCCGCGCGCGCTAGCGCCGCGGCGCGCGGCGTCTGCCGGGCGCTGTCCTGAATCGAGGACGCTTGTCCTATTCCCCGGCAACGCCGTGTGGCTGCGCTCATCAAATTCCGCCGCGATTTTCACGTCGAATCAAAAGTAACTCTTACCAGCACGAGGGTATTGCGGAGCGCACCTTGCGGGGCGGATGGTGCGTTCGCGGCCGCGCTCGCCGGATCGGCCAGTGCGAAGGAATCTCACCATGAGGTCGTTCGTCCGTCTCTTCAGCGCGTATTGCCTTCTCTCCAAGGCACGATC
>VBKF01000135.1 GCA_005888095.1 Deltaproteobacteria bacterium
AAGACGAAGCCGCCGGCGAGGATCGAGGTGACGAGGGGCATGGCCGATTCGACCGGCACCTATCGCACATGCGCGGTCGATGTCCAGAGAACTTTCACGTTTCCGCCGCGTCGCCGTCGTGCTAGGCACCGGCGCACTCACAGGAGGGCACCGATGCCGGACGCGATCATCAACGGGGTGAGGATTCATTACAATGAAGCGGGGGAGGGCGAGCCGCTGTTGCTCATCATGGGCTACGGCATGCCGGGCGAAGCGTGGCTCGGGTCGCTGCCGTTTCTGGACGGCTTCCGCGCCATCTACTACGACAACCGCGGCACCGGGCAGAGCGACAAGCCCGCCGGGCCGTACTCCGTCGTGCAGATGGCCGACGATGCCGCAGGGCTCCTCGATCAGCTCGACATCGCGTCCGCCCACGTGTACGGCGTGTCGATGGGCGGCATGATCGCGCAGGAGCTGACGCTCCGTCATCCGGAGAAGGTCCGCTCGCTCGTCCTCGGCTGCACCATGTGCGGCGGCGAGCGGTCGACGATGTGCGAGCCCCAGGTGATCGAGGAGCTCGTCGCCGTCGTCGAGGGCATGGGGAGGATGGAGCCGGCCGCGTGGGTCGACCGGCAACTCCCGCTGCTGTTCACGGCGGAGTGGGTGGAGGCCAACCCCGGCATTCGCGACATGCTGCTCATGATCGCGCCGATGCTGCCGCCGACACCGCCGGAGACGGCGCAGCATGCGATGGCGGGTCTCTGGGGCTGGAGCAGCTACGACCGCCTCCCGCAGATCGAGGCGCCGACGCTCATCGTCCACGGTGACCGCGACGTCATCATTCCGGTCGACAACGCCCGCGTGCTCGCGGAGCGGATCCCGGGCGCACGCCTGCACATCGTAGAGGGCGCCGGCCACGGGTACCCCGCGCAGGACCCGGTCGGCGTGCATCAGCTGGTGACCGACTTCCTTCGCGCGCACGGCGAGGAGCGGCGACGGGCGGCGTCGCGGTAGTCGGTGGCGCCGCTGTAGCGGACGCGCGGTCTCAGGCGCCGAGGGTGAGCCAGCCCTCGAGCACGACGACGGCCTCGCCTCCCACCTCGAGGTGCCACTCGCCACGCGCGTCGCGCCGGCCGCGTAACGAGACGTGGCCCGGCCGCGCCACCTCGACGCCCTGCTCGGCGACGTAGGCGAAGTCGCCGCCGCCGAACAAGCCGTGGCGGGCGCCGTAGGCGCCGACGGCGCCGTTCCCCGAGCCGCAGACCGGGTCTTCGGGTACGCCGGCGCCCGGTGCGAAGCTGCGCACGTGGACCGCGCACGCGGGATCATCCGCCTCGAGGCAGAAGACCGTGACGCCCGTCGCCTCCTCTTCCGCCGCCACCTCGGCGACGAGCCCGAGGTCGGGTCGGAGCGTCCGCGCGGTCCGAAGGCCGTCCAGCGCCACCACGAGCCAGGGGACACCGGCCGACACCACCTCGAACGGCAGCGGCGCGAGGGCGGTCGCCTGACAGCCGAGCATGCGGGCGCAGCGCGCGCGGTCGACCCGCGCTGGCCGCCACACCGGCGACGGCATCGCGATCGAGAAGCAGAGGCCGCTCGCGGTCGGCGTGACCGTGACCTCGACGATGCCGGCGGCGCTCTCCTGACGCACGCGGGCGGGCGCCGCCGGCCGTGGGAGACGGCCCGCCGCGATCAGCGCGGCGACGGTGCCGATCGTCGGATGCCCGGCGAACGGCAGCTCGTGCCGCGGCGTGAAGATGCGCAGGCGATAGTCCGCGCCCGCCCGGGTCGCCGGCAGGACGAAGGTCGTCTCGGAGAGGTTCATCTCACGCGCGATCGCCTGCATCTCGTCCGCTTCGAGTGCCTCGGCGCCGGGCAGGACGGCGACGGGGTTCCCGGCGAGCGGCACCCGCGTGAAGACGTCGACCTGGAGAAGCCGAAGGCGTCGCATTGCCCCCGGCCCTACTCCTCGTCCTCGCCCTCGCTCTCGTCGTCGGCGGGCGGCGACGCGGGGTTCGCCGGCACGGTCGTGGCGGAACCCGCCTTCTCGGCCGCCTCGACGAAGTCGCCCGGCCGCTTGTCGAGGCGCGTGTACATGTAGTCGCGCGCCTCGTAGACCGTCTGGCCGCCGGCCTTCATGACGTAGTACTTCGTGTCGCGCTTGGCGCCGAGGATTGCGCCGATCGCCTGGCCGTCCTTGTCGGTGAGCGTGATGCGGAGGTCCGGGGCGTCGAGCCCGTACGGCGCGAGGTCGGCCGCGGGCTCGGCGGCGATGCTCGCGCCGCGGAGGTCGTGCAGGTCGTCGACGAAGCGCGAGATGGCCGTCTCCTTGGGCTTCTTGCCCTCACCGCCCTCGACCGTCCAGGCGTTGTCGCCGGCGCGCGCCAGCGTCGCGCCCGCGCCGCCGTCCTTGCGCTCGATCACGATCCGGCCCACTCGCGACTGCTCGAAGGCGAGCACCGTCTTGTCGCGGAAGTCGTTCGCCTGCTTGCCGAGCGAGCGCGGCGTCCAGTCGCCCAAAGCGTAGACCGTCGGCTGGCTGGCGCGCTTGGCGTACACCAGCTTCTGCGTGCCCTGCGTGCCTTCGCTGCCGAGGAGCAGCGTCTGCGTCTCGGCGCCGTCCTTGCCGGTGGCGACCGTCACCGTCAGGCGGGGCTGGTCGAGGCCGTATTTACCTAAGTCGGCCGGCGCGTCGTCCGGGAAGTCTGTGGCGCGGGTGCTGCGCAGCGTCGAGAGGTACGAGCGTACCTCCGTCGAGTCGGCGGGCTGGTCCCCGGGCTCGACCACCCAGGCATCCTTCCCCTTCCGTGCGAGCGTGGTCGTCTGGCCGCTGCTGGTGATGTCGACGCGCTGCACGTCGTCGTCCTGGAAGGTGACCAGCTGCTTGTCGCGCAGGTCCTTCGCCTGCTTGTTGAGGCCGTACTGCAGGGACGACGTCGTCAGGTAGAGCTTCGGCTCGTCGTCCTTGCGGACGTAGCTCTTGCCGCCGATCGCCGTGTTCTTGCCGACCGCGATGGGCGGCGGCTCGGCGCCCGACTTGACGCTCAGCTTGACGAGCGGGCTCGGCTTGTCGAGCCCGAAGGCCGCGGGGTCCTGGGGCGCCTCGTCGAGCGTGCGCTGCACCTCGGCGTCGGCCAGCGTGTTGACGAGGCCCTTCACCGTCGCCTCGTCGGCGGGCGCGTCGACCGGCTTCACGAGGCGCCAGCCCTGGTCGCCCTTCTTGAGCGCGATCTCCCGGTCCGGAAAGACGAGGTCGATGCCGGTGATGGCGTCCTTGTCGACGCCGAGGAGCTTCGCCTTCTTGCCCTCCTCACGCGCCTTCGGCACCTCGTAGACCCACAGGTAGGTACCGAGCCCGGCCACGAGGACGAGGAGGACGAAGATCCGGCGCCAGCTCACTCCGATCTCCGCCGCCACCAGAGCGCGATGCCGCTCGCGATCAGGAGCTCGGGGATGATCAGCACGGAGAGGTAGAAGACCTGGACCGCCTGCGCCTCGGTCAGCTCGGCGCGCGAGGCGCGGATGGTACGGCTGCGGATCGAGACCAGCTCCTCCTGGCCGACGAGCCAGCCGATGGCGTTCAAGAAGAGGTCGCCGTTCAGCCGCGACGCCCCGAGCTGCTGGTTGTCGGCGAAGAGCGACGTGCCGAAGACGACGAGCCGCGCCTCGTCGGGCGCCGGCTTGCCCTCGGTGGCCGCCGCGGGCGTGACACCGAGGTCCTTCAGCTTGGCCGTCACCGCCACCGCCACGGTGAGCGGGCCCTTCCGGTCCGTGTCCTCCACGGTCGCCGTCCCCTTGGAGAACAGCTCGTCCACCTTGGTGAGCGCGCGACTCGAGGCGCTCGTCTTGACCAGCGCCGTGGCCTGGAGACCCTTCTTGCCGGTCGAATCGGGCTCGACGGTCCGGGTCTGCGGGTACTGCGTGTAGTCGCGGAAGTTCTGCGTGATCGGGTGCGAGCCGTAGGTCTTGGTGATCGGCGTGATGCCCATGGAGGGACCGGCGAAGAGCCGGAGCTCGCGGTCGATCACGATGTCGTTCCCGAGCTTGACGCCCCAGTCGGCGAGGAAGCCGGCGAGCCGGTCACCACCCTCGCGCGGGCCGACCAGCGCGAGCAGGTGCCCGCCGCGCTTGAGGTAGGCGTCGAGCGCCTGGACCTCGTGCTCGTCGAGCGGGCGGGCGGGGCCGGCGACGACCACCGCGCTCGCGTCATCCGGGATGGTCTCCGCCGCGGGCAGCACGAGCGGCTTCACCTCGTAGTTCTCCTGCTCGAGCGCGAGCTTCGCGCCCGCATAGCCCTTCGGCTCCTGCTGGTCGGCGATGTCGGCCTCGCCGTCCCCCTCGGCGAAGTAGACCACCTTCTTCGTCGTGCCGGTGACGCGGATGAGTCCGTTGGTGATGTTCTCCTCCGTCGGCTGCGTCACGACGAACGATTCCTTGCCGTACTGGAGGTTCACGCTCCGCGCCGTCGTGATCTTCATCTGCTCGACGAGCGGCGGGTCCTTGTCCGGGTCGACGAGCCGGAACTTCACGCGCGACGGGTTCGCGTACTTGTAGCTGTCGAGGAGGCTCTGGAGCTGCGGGTCCTGGCCCCCCTCGACGAAGGCCGTCATCTCGAGGTCCTCCCCGAGGGCACCCACCACCTTCTTCGACTGCGGCGAGAGCGTGTAGACGCCCGCCTCGGTCAGGTCCCACCGATGGTGATGGCGGTAGAGGAGGTAGTTGGCGCCCGCGGCCAGCGCGAGGAAGAGGACCGTGTAGAGCGCGGCGCTCGCGCCGTAGCGCGTCGAGCGCGCGCCGAGCGCGGCGCGGAAGCCCTCGAAGCCGTAGGCCAGGTAGGCGAGCACGAGCGCCGCGCCGGCGACCAGGTTGAGCAGCACGTACGGGTCGGCCAGGTTGCGGAGCAACGCGGTGGCGACGAAGCCGAACGCGAGAAAGACGAGGCCCAGGAGCCCGAAGAGCGATGCGGTGCGGCCCACCTCTACCTCACCTCCAGCGGACCGACTCGACCGAGCGCTGGGTCAGGAAGATGCCGATCAGGATGACGGTGGCGAAGTAGGCGAGGTCACGGGTGTCGATGATGCCCTTCAGCAGGGTCTGGAAGTGCTCGGTGATCGACACGTACTTGATGGCCGCCGCCCCAGCGCCCTGGAGCGTCTCGCCGAGCCACCCGATCGTGTAGAGCACGAGCAGCGCGAACAGCGCCCCGACGTACGCGATCACCACGTTGTCGGTGAAGGACGAGATGAGCGTGCCGATGACGAGGAAGGCCGTCGCCATCAGCGCGAGTGCGAGGTAGCCCGTGAGCATGAGCTTCACCTCGGGGTTGCCGTAGAGGAGGAGCAGCACGCCGAAGAACCCCGACAGCGCCACCATCAGGAGCACGAGCACCAGGCCGCCCAGGAACTTGCCGAGCACGATCTCCCCCACCCGGACCGGCGAGGTGAGGAGGAGCTCGTAGGTGCCGGCGCGCTTCTCCTCGGGGAACATCCGCATGGTGATCGCCGGCACGATGAAGATGAGGAGCACGGCCATGTTGTGGAGCAGGGGGACGATCACCATCTCGTTCAGGTTGAATCGCGAGAGCATCTCCGGGTTCCGCATCATGCTGTAGATCCGGAGGCTCGTGTTGAACGCCGTCAAGAGCGCGTAGAAGAAGTAGCCGGCGAGCGCGAGATAGGCCGCGATCAGCACGTAGGCGACGGGCGACGCGAAGTAGGAGCGGATCTCCTTGCCGGCGATGGTGAGGACGTTGCTCATCACGCCTCCTCCTCGGCCGCGGCCCGGGCGCGCGCACCGTCACCCGCGTCGCGCGAGATGGCCTCGATGAAGACCTCTTCCAGCGACCGCGTCCGGGTGAGGTTCGCGAGCTGATCCTCGAGGACGACGCGCCCCTCGTTGATGATGACCACTTTGTCGCACACCTGGGACACCTCGGGGAGGATGTGCGTCGACAGCACGACCGTGCGCTGGGCGCCGAGCGTCCTGATGAGGCTCCGGATCTCGATGATCTGGCGCGGGTCGAGGCCGATCGTCGGCTCGTCGAGGATCAGCACGGGCGGGTCGTGGATCAGCGCCTGCGCCAGGCCGACGCGCTGCCGGAAGCCCTTGGAGAGGTGGCCGAGGAGGCGATTTCTCACCTCGGTGAGCGCGCAGGTCCGGAGCACGCGCTCGAGCGCGTCCGCGATCGCGGTGCGGCTCATCCCCTTCAGCTTGGCGGCGAAGCGCAGGTACGGGACGACCGCCATGTCGTTGTAGAGAGGCGGGTTCTCCGGCAGGTAGCCGATGCGGCGGCGCACCTCCGCCGACTGCTCGAAGACGTCGAAGCCGTCGACCCGCACCGTGCCGCTCGTGGCCGGCATGAAGCCGGTGATGATGCGCATCGTGGTGGTCTTGCCGGCGCCGTTGGGCCCGAGGAAGCCGAGAATCTGTCCGGGCTCCGCCGTGAACGAGACATCGCGGATCGCCGACAGGTCGCCGTACCGTTTGCTCAGGTTCGCGACTTCGATCATGTAATGGAATGAGACGTTGCGATCGCGGCGAAAATTCGGGGAGCGTATCTAGCGGCCCCCTCCCGGGAAGTCAAGTTTGGGGATGGCAAAGGCGGAGCCGGGGGGCGGGGCGCGCCTCTACCTGATCGACGGCAGCGGTTACGTCTACCGGGCGTTCCACGCGCTCCCGCGGCTCAGCACGTCGCGGGGGCTCCCCACCAACGCGGCCCTCGGCTTCGCTAACATGCTTGCGAAGCTGCTCCGGGAGGAGCAGCCGCGCTACACGGCGGTCGTGTTCGACGCGCCGGGTGAGACATTTCGCGACAGCCTGTACGCCGAGTACAAGCAGAACCGTCCCACGCTCCCGGACGAGCTCCGCCCCCAGCTCGGCTACATCCGCAGGATCGTCGACGCCTTCCGCCTGCCGGTGATCGAAGTCGCGGGCGTGGAGGCCGACGACGTGATCGGCACGCTCGCCGCGCAGGCGGGCGCCGCCGGGCTCGAGACCGTGGTCGTCACCGGCGACAAGGACATGATGCAGCTGGTCGACGAGCGGACGACCCTCCTCGACACCATGCGCGACCGCCGCTTCGGCCCCGCGGAGGTGCGTGCCCGCTTCGGGGTCGACCCGGCGCTCGTCCCCGACGTGATGGGCCTCATGGGGGACCCGATCGACAACATCCCGGGAATCGAGGGCATCGGCGAGAAGACGGCGAGCGCGCTCGTCGCGCGGCTCGGGCCGGTCGAGCGGATCCTCGAGCACCTCGACGACGTGGAGGCGAGCGGGCTCCGGGGTGCGAAGAAGATCCGCGCGACGCTCGCCCGCCAGGCCGAGACCGCTCGCCTGTCGAAGACCCTGGCCACGATCCGGTGCGACGTGCCGATCACCCTCGACGTCGAGGCCTTGCGCTGGGAAGGCCCCGACCCCGCGCGCCTCCGGCCGCTGTTTCTCGAGCTCGAGTTCCATTCCTTGCTCCGCGAGCTGGTCCCTGCGGGGGAGGCCCTGGAGGTGGAGCGTCGCGCCCTCACCACGCCGGCGGAGGTGGCCGCGGCCCTGCCCGCGCTCGCGCGAGCCGGAACGCTCGCGCTCGGCTGGGGGCTCGACTCCGGGCGCGCCACGGCGGCGCGTCTGACGGCGCTCGCCGTCGCGGGCCCGACGGAGCCGGTGAACGTCGTGGGGGCGCCCGAGGCGCCGGCCGTGCTCGCCGCCCTCGCGCCCGTGCTCGGCGACCTCGCCGTCACGAAGGTCGGCGCGGACCTGAAGGCGCTGCGCGTGGCGCTCGCCCGCCGCGGCGTCGCACTGGCGGGCCCCGCCTTCGACATCGCGCTCGCCTCCTACTGCCTGAACCCCTCCCGCCCCGAGCACGGCATCCCGGCGCTCGCCGGGGAGCTCCTCGGCGAGGCGTGGCCGCGCGACGCCGACCCCGCCGAGACGGCGTGCCGGACAGCCCGCGTCGCCCATCGCCTGAAGCCGGCCCTCGAGGAGCTGCTCCGAGCCCACGAGATGGAGCGGCTGTTCGGCGACCTCGAGATGCCGCTCGCGGCCGTGCTCGCAGACATGGAGCTCGCCGGCGTCGCGCTGGACGTGCCCGCCCTCGGCAAGCTCTCGGTCGCGATGGGCGCCGAGCTCGACCGGCTCGTGCAGGAGATCTACGCCCTCGCCGGCGGCGAGTTCAGCATCCACTCGCCGGCGCAGCTGCGCGTGGTTCTGTTCGAGAAGCTCAAGATCTCGAGCCGCGGGGTGCGTCGCGGGAAGACGGGCCTGTCCACCGACGTCGACGTGCTGACGCGGCTCGCGCGCGACCACCCGCTGCCCGCCAAGATCCTCGAGTACCGGATGCTCTCCAAGCTGAAGTCGACCTACGTCGACGCGCTGCCGGCGCTGGTCGACCCGAGGACCGGGCGGCTCCACAGCTCCTTCAACCAGACGGTCGCCGCGACGGGGCGGCTCTCGAGCTCGGAGCCCAACCTGCAGAACATCCCCGTCCGGACCGAGGAGGGGCGTCGCATCCGGGCGGCGTTCGCGGCACCTCCCGGCCACCGGCTCATCTCCGCCGACTACTCGCAGATCGAGCTCCGTGTGCTCGCGCATCTCTCCGGGGACCCCGTGCTGCTGGAGGCCTTCACGCGCGGCGAGGACATCCACGCCCGGACCGCGGCCGACGTCTTCGCGACGCTCCCCCCGGCCGAGGGCCGGCGGCTCGCCAAAGTGATCAACTACGGGATCGTCTACGGGATGGGAGCCGCGCGGGCGGCGCGCGAGCTCGGCGTGCCGCTCGCCGAGGCGCAGGCCTACATCGACGGCTACTTCGCGCGCTACGCCGGCGTGCGGGCCTTCATCGACTCGACCGTCACCGAGGCGCGCGCCCGCGGTTACGTGACGACCGTGCTCGGCCGAAGGCGGTACCTCCCCGAGCTGGGAGCCCGGGACCCCGCAGTGCGGCAATTCGCGGAGCGGGCCGCCACGAACACCCCCATCCAGGGGTCGGCCGCCGATCTCATCAAGCTCGCCATGCTGGAGGTGCCGCGTCAGCTCGCCGAGGCGGGCCTTGGGGGCCGCCTCCTGCTCCAGGTACACGATGAGCTCGTGCTCGAGGTCCCCGAGGCGGAGGTCGAGCCGGCGGCGGCCCGTGTGCGGCTCGCCATGGAGAAGGTCTGGCCGCTCCGGGTCCCCCTTCGGGTCGACGTCCGCCACGGGGCCAACTGGGCGGAGGCGCACTGACGCGATGGTGGTTCCCGGCGCCCGTGAATATCGGCAGCCTGCGGTCCGTCTGAGGTTTGCGGGCCGTGGCGCCTAGCGATTGGGAGCTCGTCCTGCGCACCCGTAAGGGTGATCGGGACGCGTTCCGCGAGCTGGTCGAGCGGTACCAGCGCCGGGTGGCCTCGCTCGCGGTAGGCATGCTCCGGAACCGGGAAGACGCCCTCGATGTCGTGCAGGAGACCTTCACGAGGGCTTACCAGCACCTCGACCGCTTCAAGGGCGACTCCGGCTTCTATACCTGGCTCTACCGCATTGCCTTCAACCTCTGCGTCGACCAGCAGCGCCGCGAGGGCAAGCTCGGCGAGCTCCGCCCCGAGCAGGAAGAGACGGGGGAGATCGGCCCGCCGCTCGCGGCCGACGGCCCACCCCCGGACGAGCCCTTCCAGCGCGCCCGGAGCGCCGAGATCGGCCGGCGCGTCGAGCAGGCGATGCGCGAGTTGACCCCCGATCACCGCGCGGTCATACTCCTCCGCGAGGTGGAGGGCCTCTCCTACGAGGAGATCAGCCGAGTCCTGGACTGTCCGAAGGGCACGGTGATGAGCCGGCTCCACTACGCCCGTCGCCAGCTCCAGTCGCGGCTGCGGGAGCTCCTGTGACCTGCGCCGACGTCGAGCGGCTGGTCGACGCGTTCGCGGACGCCGAGCTGCCGGCGCCGACGATGCTCGCCGTCGCGCGCCACGCGGCCGGCTGCACCGCCTGCGACGAGTCGGTGCGCGGTCTGCAGGCCCTGCACGACTCGGTGGCCCGCGTGGTGCGTGACGAGCTCGACGCGCTCGACCTCTCGGACGTCTGGTCCGCCGTCGCGGCGGCGGCGGACCACGTGGATGCCCGGCGGAGCTGGAGCAGGCGCGCGCGGGCCGTGCCGGCGGCCGTGGCCGCGCTCGCGGTGGCGGCGGCCGCGGTCTTCTGGCTGCAGGGCGTTCGCGTCGTCCCGACGCGCGTGGCGAGCATCGGCCCGCCGCTGGCCCCGCGCACGCTGCCGAACCAGGCCTTCATCGACCGGCTGGCGGGCAAGGACCTGAAGCTCCGGCGCGAGCCGAGGAGCGGCACGACGATCATCTGGGTCAACGCCGCCAGCGGAGGGTTCGGCCGGTGAACCCGGCCGCGCTGGCGCTCGCGCTGGGTGCAGCGCTGTCGATTGCTGTGGCAGGCGCCTTCGGGATGGAGGTGCAGATCGTGAGCGTGCGGGCCGCCGAGCGCGGACCTTCCGACGCGGAGCTCCAGCCGCTGAGAGCACGGCTCCGGCGGCTCGTCGGGTACCGGTCTTTTCGCGTCGTCCAGCAGGAGCGCCGGCAATGCAGCTGGCGCAACACCGAAGAGTTCGCGATTCCCGGCGGCCGCTTGCTGCGCGTCTTGCCGAAGGGGATGCAGGACCAAGCCGTCATGATGCAGGTCCGGCTGCTCGACGGGCGGCGGCGGCTGGTCGACACCGACATCCGCCTGCGCAACCGGGGCACGATGCTGCTCGGCGTCGGCCGCCAGGCGGGCCGCGCGGACGGGGCGTTGATCATCATGCTGAAGGCGGAGGCGCAATGATGGGCTGGCCGATGGAATGGTTGGACGAGGTGGGCAGTCAGCTGTGGGGGGTCCTGGATGCGTTTCGCGGCGAGGCGAGGCGCCAGGGTATGCTGGCGCTGCTCAAGCCGGTCGCGCCCTTCAACCGGCCCGAGTTCCTGGCGCCCGCAGTGACGATCGCCGCGTTGCTGTCGGTGCTTCTCCTCTCGGGCGTGGCGGTCGCCGCGCTCGGCGCCTTCGTGACCGCGCTGATCGCGCTCTACCTGCTTCTCGTGCAGGTCTTCGGCGTGACCATCGAGGTGCATCCCTTCGGCGCCGGCGCCTGACGGCGTGGTGCGGCGTCCCGCGGTGCTGGCAGGTGTGCTGGTGTGGGGGCTCGTCGCCTGCGCGGGGGTCCGGCTCGTCCGCGCCCAGGAGCAATCGACCCCCAGGCTGTCGCGGCCGCCCCCGGGTGGGGATTTCAGCGCTCCCCCCAAGGAGCGGGCGGAGACCCGCGAGTTCCTCGACAACGCCCGCCGCCTGTATGACCAGGCGTACCGCTTGCGAGAGACCGCCGAGGCGCTCCGCGACCGCAACCGCTACGACGAGGCCGAGGCGTACGAGGACCGGGCGAGGGACATGGAGGAGCAGGCACGCGGCTACGAGCGCCGCGCCGAGGAATCGCGGCTGCCGACGACTAAACGCCGCCCGACGCAGACCGAGGAGTGAGCCGCGCGGCCCTCAGGCCGCGCGCATGGCTTTGATCAGCACGTCGGCCACTTCCGGCCGGCTGAACTCCTTCGGCGGCCGCTCGCCCCGCGCCAGCATCTCCCGCACCTTCGTGCCCGACAGCGCCACGTGCTGGCTCGCGTCGTGGGGGCACGTCTTGGTCGAGGCCATGCTGTCGCAGGTGCGGCAGAAGAACGTGTGGTCGAAGCGGAGCGGCATGATGCCGATCTCATCGGGCGCGAACTGATCGAAGATCTTCTGCGCGTCGTAGGTTCCGTAGTAGCTGCCCACGCCGGCGTGGTCGCGGCCGACGATGAAGTGGGTGCAGCCGTAGTTCTTCCGCATGATGGCGTGGAAGATCGCCTCCTTGGGGCCCGCGTACCGCATGTTGGCGGGCAGCACGGAGAGGAGCGTCCGGTCGGCGGGGTAATAACGCTCGAGGAGGACCTGGTAACAGTCCATCCGCACCTCGGCGGGGATGTCGTCGCCCTTCGTCTCGCCGACCAGCGGGTGGAGGAGCAGCCCGTCGACCATCTCGAGCGCGCACTTCTGGATGTACTCGTGCGCGCGATGCACGGGATTGCGCGTCTGGAAAGCGACGATGCGCTTCCAGCCGCGCGCCCGGAACGCGGCCCGCGTCTGGCGCGGCGTCAGGCGGTGCTCGGGGAAGGGCAGGTCGGCGGGATGCCGGAGCAGCGTCACCCGGCCGCCGAGGTAGACCTCGCCCTGCGCCAGCACGGCGGCGACGCCCGGATGCTTCGGATCGTCGGTGCCGTAGACCGACGTGACCTCCCGCCGCTTGTCGGGCCGGTAGGTCTCTCGCAGATGGAGGATGGCGAGCGTCGTGCCCGCCTCGTCCTGGAGCGCGACGTCGGCGCCCACGGCGAGCCGCCGCGCCTGGTCCGCCCCCACGCCGAGCGTCACCGGGATCGTCCAGACGACCCCGCTCGCCAGCCGCATGCGATCGACGACGCTCGCGTGGTCGGCCTCGCCCATGAAGCCGTCGAGCGGGCTGAAGCCGCCGATCACGATCATCTCGAGGTCGGAGAGCGCCCGGCGGTCGAGCCGGATCGCGGGGAGACGCGCCGCCTCACGCTCCCACCGAGCGCGCTCGACCTCCGCGGCCTCGCGATCGACGAGCACGCCGCCGTGCGGCGCGATGGCATCCTCGACTCGGTCGTGGGTCATTGTTCCAGCCTAAGGGCAGGGCCGAAGAGATGCAAACGAATCAGCGGCCCGCGCCGATGCCGATCAGCGGCCAGTAGTAGACCGCGGTCAGGTTGAAAGCGAGCCACGCGATGGCGACCAGCACGAAGCCCGGGACGAGCATGTCGCGGAGCCGGAGGTAGCCCGAGGAGTAAGCGATGGCATTGCCCGGCGTGCCGACCGGCAACGTGAAGGCCAGGCCGGAGGGGAGCGCCACCGCCGGCGCCATGACGCGCGGGTCGATCCCGAACTGCTGGGCGATGCCGAGCGCCACCGGCATGAGCAGCGCCACCACCGCCGAGTGGCTCATCGCCTCGGTCAGGAGGATGCCGATCGCGGAGATGAGGGCGAGCACCTGGAAGGGGCTCTGCGCCCAGCGGCTCACCGTGACGCTTGCGATCCAGCCCGAGGCGCCCGAGCGCGTCATCGCCGAGCCCAGCGCAATCGCCCCCCCGTACATGAGGAGGATGCCCCAGTTCACGTACTGCTCGAGGTCGGACCACGTGAGGAGGCGGAGGAGGAAGATCACGACCACGCCGCCGAGCGCGATGTTGGCGAGCCCGAACTCCTCGCCACCCACGATCCAGGCGACGAGCGTCGTCACCATGATCAGCCCGATCGACTTCTCGCGTGCCGAGGGCCGCCCCATGCGCAGCATCTTCTCCGCGATCACCACATCGGCGTCGCGCACCGAGTCGATGTCGATGGGGAAGAAGCGCACGATCACCTGCCAGCCCGCCACGAGCAGGATGGCCACGATCGGCCATGCGGCGAGCGTCCATTGGGCGAAGCTGTAGCTCTGCCCCGTGGTCTCGCGCAGCATGCCGATGGCGAGCGGCGCGCGCCCGCCGCCGAGCAGGGTCGCGATGCCGCCGATCTGGGTGCCCCACGCCATGGCGAGGAAGAGGGCGCGGCCGTAGTTGCTGCCCTGCCGCGGCAGGCGCAGCACGCGCGCGATCTCGAGCGTGATCGGGAAGGTCATCGCCGCGACCGCGTGCTCCGACATGAAGAACGACATGAAGGCATTCATCAGGAAGAGGGAGAGGAGGAGCGTGCGGGGCGTGTGACCGAAGCGGCGCAGGACGGCGATCGCCATGCGCGACGAGAGCCCGCACTTGATGAGTGCGGCGGCGAGGATGAAGGCGCCGAGGATGAAGAACACCGCCTCGTTGCCGAACAGCGCGTAGGTCTCCTTGGTCGAGATGACGTCCGTCGTCGGCAGCAGCACCATGGCGAGCAGGCTCGTCACCATGAGCGGCAGCACGCTCGTCACCCAGTAGACGAGACAGAGGACGAAGATGGCGAGCGCCCTCTGCCCCGCGGGCGACAGGCCCTCGGGCGGGGGCATGGCGCGGATCGCGAGGTAGGCCGCCAGGCCGACGGACAGCACGATCGGCCGGTAGGTGCGCTCGGCGAGGATGCGCCACAGCGGCCGGGTGTCGATCAGGATCTCCGCGCGCGATGGCTGCGGGAGCGCCACTAGAGGTGCGAGGAGTCGAAGGACTCGCTCACCCGCCGGACCCGCAGCCGGCGGCGGAAGCGGGCGAGGCTGCGCGCGGCGAGCGCACCCAGACGGGACCGCGTGAGCTGCTGGACCGCCACGGCGAGGCGCGCATCGGCGCCGGCGAAGTGGCGCGCCTCGAGCGGCGTGATGCCGAGCGTCAGGTCCCGCATCCAGCCCATGTTGATGCGGCGCTCCTTCACGGCGCGGTAGAGGTGCGCGAGGACCGGCGTCACCCCGGACGCGTCGAGCGCCATGCGCGGTCCGGCCGCCTCCGGGGTGCGGAACACGGCCACGACCGGGACGACCGCCATGGCGGTGAGCGCGTCGATCCCGCGCATGGTCGAAGCGGCCGGCTCGACCCCGACCACCAGGTCGCTCCAGACGGTGCCGCTCGGAAACACCTGGGCCGCGTAGCCCAGCGCCTCGAGGTACCGCTCGCGGCCGATGTAGCGCGCGCGCCCGACGCAGTGCCGCTTCAGCACGTCCTCGTCGAAGATCTCGAGGTTGTAGCTGAGCGCGTCGACGCCCATGGCGTAGGTCCGATCGATCCAGTGGTTGTCGCGCGGTGGGTGGACCTGCGTCGCGATCAACGTGTCGAAGTGGCGCCGGACCGCGTCGATGTACGGCGCGAGAAAGCCGATGCCGCCGTCCTCGGCGTCGAAGAAGCCGCTGTTGAAGTAGACGAACTCGGCGGCGCCCTCGTCGAAGGCCGCGCGGATCACCTCGAGCACCTCCTCGACCGGGGCCGCGGCGTCGCGCTCCGCCGTCGCCCGGGCGCCTTCCACGCAGAAGCGGCACGGTGCGCCGCGCAGGCTGAAGCCGCAGGCGCCAGCCGGGTTGATCACGAGGTGGCTGCCGTGCACGGCCGCGACGCGCCACATCGGCGTGCCGCGTGTCGTGTGCCGCTCGTAGAAGCGTGGCTGCGGAACGGCGCGGATCTCGATGCGGAGGCTTTCGGCGCCGTCGGGGTTGCGGCGCGCGAGGAAAAGGCGCTCGCCGTCGGCGAGCAGACGGAAGGGCGACCCGGCGGTCGCCCGCTCCTCGACCGACGCGCTCACCCACACGTCGTCCGGCAGCACGAGGTCGAGCGACCGTGCCACGGCGTCGGCCCCGGTGGTCGGGCGGAGGAGGGCGGTGCGGGCGCGGACGCTCGGGTCGAGGATGACGCCCCGCGCGGCGACCTCGAGCTTCAGGTACGCGGGGTGGACGTCGAGGCTCACGCGGTGCCCCCGCAGAGCACACACCCGGCGCCGCGGGGCAGCGCGAGCGCGACGCACGTGCCCGCGGCGACGTCGAGATGCTGGCTCCGACCGGCGTTCGCGGCGCCGAGGAGGAGCGCGAGCGCCTCGCTCGCGGCGAGCGCGCCGACCGCGAGCGCCAGGGAGGCGGCGAGGGCGGGCGTGGCAGGCGCGGCGTCGCCGATGGAGAGGGTGGCGGCGGGGACGCACGCGCCGCACGGCCGCCCGACGAGCGTCGTGACGACGCCCCGCGCGTCGCGCCGGACGCCGATCACGAAAGGACGGCCTGCCCGTGCCGCGTGCCGGCCGAGCCTCGCGGCGGACGCGGGGTCGCCGGTGAGGTCCACCACCACCGAGGCGTCGGGGAGCGCCGGGCCCCCGGCGTGACGAGCGAGGCGGCAGTCGGGCGACAGCTCGGGAAGCTCGGCCGGACCGTCCAGTAGATCGAGGGCTCCGACGCCGGCGCGCCCGAGCAGCGTCGCGGCCGAGCGCGCGGCCTGGTCGCCGCCGGCGAGCAGGACGCGTGCCGCGAGCAGCCGCGCCTGGCCGCGGCCGCCGACCTCGGGGAGGATGATCTGGCGGCTGTAGCGGTCGATGTGCGCGTCCGTCAGCACGTCGGTGGGGAGCGTCATTCGATCACGTTCTTCTCGATCGGCTCGACGGTGACGCCCTGCTCGCGAAACCACGCGACGGCGCCGTCGATCGCCTCACGCGTGCCGTCGAGCTCGAGGGCGATGATGCCGATGTCCTCGCCGACGCTCGCGCTGCGGATGTTCGTCACCACCTCGAACTTGCGGCTGCACCAGTAGATGAGCGGCTCGCGGACGAGCCGTTTCGGGTACGTGAGGTAGAACTTCTCGCGTATCTTCCCGCTCTTGGCCGCCGGTGTCCCACGCTTCATGCGGGCTCCTCGACGGGGCGCCAGCCGAGCCACAGGTTGGTCGAGAGGTAGCGGTCGCCGAAGTCCGCGAACAGCACGACGACCGTCCCCTCGCGCAGCGAGCGCGCCACCCGGAGCGCGGCCACCTGCGCCGCGCCGCACGACTGGCCGACGAGCAGCCCCTCCTCCCGGCCGAGCCGGTAGACCATGGCGTAGGCGTCCTCCGTGGAGATGCCGAGCTTCAGGTCGAGCTCCTGCTCGTGGTAGATGCCGGGCACGATCGACGACGCCATGTGCTTGAGCCCTTCGAGGCCGTGGAAGGCGTCGTCCGGCTCGGCGGCAACGATCTGCACGGCGGGGTTCTGCTCCTTCAGATAGCGGCCGGTCCCCATGATCGTGCCGCCCGTGCCGATGCCGGCGATGAAGTGCGTGACGGCTCCCTCGGTCTGCCGCCAGATCTCGGGGCCGGTCGTCTCGTAGTGGGCCTGGACGTTGGCCGGGTTGTTGTACTGGTCGGGCTTGAAGTAGCGGTCGGGATCCTCGGCGAGTATCTTCCGGCAGAGGCGGATCGCGCCGTCGGAGCCCTCGAGCGGGTCGCTGTAGACGACGTCGGCGCCGAAGGCGGCCACCACCCGCTTGCGCTCGAGGCTGACGTTGCCGGGCATGACGAGCTTCACCGGATAGCCCAGCGCCGCGCCCACCATGGCGAGCGCGATGCCCGTGTTGCCCGATGTCGAGTCCATGATCGTCTTGCCCGGCACCAGCCGACCGCACGCCAGGCCGTCCTCGATCATCTTGAGCGCCGGGCGGTCCTTCACCGAGCCCCCCGGGTTGAACCCCTCGAGCTTCGCCCACATGCTCACCCCGGGGGCGACGCCGTCCCGCACGTGGCGGATCTCGACCAGCGGCGTGTTGCCGACCAGGGGGGCGACGGAGAGGGCCGCGAGCGGCCCCTCCGTCGGCGCCGTCGGGCGAGCGAGGGCGGCGACGGACGTCATCCTCCGCCGCTAGGCGCCTCCCGCGATCGCCGGGACGATCGACACCTCGTCGCCCGCTTTGACCGGCGTGGCGAGCTGCTTGAGGAAGCGGATGTCCTCGCCGTTCACGAAGAGGTTGACGAAGCGCCGCACCTCGCCCTTCTCGTCGCAGATCCGCTCCCGGATGCCGGGGTAGCGTCGCTCGAGGTCGTCGACCAGCGCGGCGACCGTCGCCCCTTCCGCCTCGACCGCTTCGGCGCCCGCGGTGTACTTCCGCAGCGGCGTCGGGATCCTCACGTGGGCCATGATGACCGTTCCTCCTTTCGGTTGCCAGACGGACCGGGCCCCTAAACCGCGTTCGCCTCCTGCCCGCCGTTGAGCCGCGCATAGAGGGCATCGAAGTCCGCCAGGCGGGCCGCGATGCGAGACGGCTGCGCGACGCTGTCGAGCACCGCCTCGAGCGTCTTGTAGCCGTTACCCGTGATGCACACGACGATCGATTCGTCGCGCGGAATGCGACCCTGCTCGATGAGCTTCTTCGTGACCGCGACGGTCGTCCCGCCGGCGGGCTCGGTGAAGATCCCCTCCGTGCGGGCGAGGAGGCGGATGCCCTCCACGATCTCCTCGTCGGTGACCGCCTCCCCCCAGCCGCCGGACTCCCGCACCGCCTTCAAGACGTAGAACCCGTCGGCCGGGTTGCCGATGGCGATCGACTTGGCGATGGTGGCCGGCTTGACCGGCGCGATCAGCTCCGTGCCCCTGTGGAGCGCCTGGACCACCGGCGCGCAGCCGGCCGCCTGGGCGGTGTAGATCTTGAAGTCGCCGTCGGCGAGCCCGAGGTCGAGGAGCTCGTGGAACGCCTTGGCGACCTTCGGCAGGATCGTGCCGCCGGCCGTCGGCACCACGACGTGCCGCGGCAGGCGCCAGCCGAGCTGCTCGGCGATCTCGAAGCCGTACGTCTTCGCACCCTCCGTGTAGTACGGCCGCATGTTGATGTTGACGAAGGCCCAGCCGTACTTGTCGGCGATCTCGCTGCACAGGCGGTTGACGTCGTCGTAGTTGCCGTGGACCGCGATCGCCCGCGGCCCGTAGATGGTCGAGCCGATGACCTTGCCCTGCTCCAGGTCGTCGGGGATGAAGATGTAGCAGGCGAGGCCGGCGCGCGCCGCGTGCGCCGACACGGAGTTGGCGAGGTTCCCGGTGGACGCGCAGGAGACGGTGTCGAACCCGAACTCGATCGCCTTCGAGATCGCCACCGACACGACGCGGTCCTTGTACGAGAAGGTCGGGTGGTTGACGGAATCGTCCTTCACCCAGAGCTCGCGGACCCCGAGCGCGGCGCCCAGGCGGTCGGCTCGCACGAGCGGCGTGAATCCCGAATGCAGCCCCGCCTGCGGCTCACCTTCGATCGGCAGGAGCTCGCGGTAGCGCCAGAGGTTCCGCGGTCGGGACGCGATCAGCTGGTGGGTGAGCACGCGCCGGACGGCGGCGTAGTCGTAGACGACCTCGAGGGGACCGAAGCACGTCTCGCAGACGTGCAGCGGCGCGACCGGGGTCTCGCCGCCGCACTCGCGGCAACGCAAACCCGTGACGTAGCTCATGGACCTTCACTCCTTCCGGCATTCGCGGTGGGCGCGGCGAGCGGCGAGAGCGCCGCGCAGGCGGCGCAGCGCGGGTTCGGCGCCAGCGGCACGGTCCGCCAGCGCCCCGTCCAGGCGTCGATCCTGAGGAGCCGGTTCGCCCAGGCCGGAGCCCCCCAGCCGAGCAGGCGGATGGCTTCGGCGGCCTGCAGGGCGCCGGCAAGCGCGACGACGGGTCCGAGGACGCCCGCTTCCTGGCAGCTCGGCACCTCGTCGGGCGGCGGCGGCTCCTCGAAGACGCAGCGGTAGCACGCGCTCTCCCCCGGGACGACGGTCATGAGCTGCGCGACGAAGCCGAGCACCCCGGCGTGGACGAGGGGCACACGAGCCGCCACCGCCGCGTCGCTCAGCGCGAACTTGGCGGCCACCGTGTCGGTGCCGTCGACGACACAGTCGAAGCCGCGCAGGACGGCGGCCTGGTGCGGGCCGAATCGCTCGCGCCGGCTCTCGACGTGCAGGCCGGGCATGAGCCGTCGGAGCTGCTCGGCCGCGACGGTCACCTTCGGCCGCCCGACGTCCGCGGAATCGTAGAGCAGCTGGCGATGCAGGTTCGACACCTCGACCGGGTCCGGATCCATCAGTCCGAGCGTCCCCACCTCCGCATGGGCGAGGGCGAGAGCCGCCGACGATCCGAGCCCGCCGACGCCGACGACGAGAACGCGCCGGGCGGCGAAGTCGAGATCCGATTCATGGTGCACGAGCATGGCAACAAAAAACCCCTTCCCAGAGGAAAGGGGCTTACCAGCGTGCGAACCTTATCTTCCGCAGGCTCTTGCGAGCGATGCGTCGGAATTAGCACCAGCGTCCCAAAGGACCGGTTGCTGTGGCTTCGCCGGGCCGGGCCCTCCGCCACTCTGGATAAGGCTATGTTTTTCCTTCTCTCCCGGATGGGACGTAACCCGAAAGGTCCGACTGTGTCAATGTGCGCCGCCGCGCTAGGGGCGCGACCCAAGACATCTTGGGTCGCGAACCGGACGCGAGCGTGTTCCGTCCGGATCACGCCCGACTGCCCTGCCGCGGCTGGCGAAGCCAGCGCGGCGAACGAACACGCGCGGTTCCGCAGCCGCGCGAACAGGCCCAGTTGCGAACGCAACGAGCCCCCACCCTCGCCGCGAGACCCTGCGACCGCGCGTGCCTGTTCTGCCGCGCTGGCTTCGCCAGCCGCGGCACGGCGGTCGCGCGTGACGAAGGCGCAACACCCTCGCCTCCGCTCCGCGACCCAAGACGTCTTGGGTCGCGTTCCTAGTACGGCGACTGCGTGGCCGGGCCGTTGTCGGGGTACGCGGACACCGCGCGCGGGAGCTGCTGGCGGTCGGCTCTTCCCTGCAGCTCGTCGAGCCGCTGCACGAGTCGGGGAAGCGGGTCGTCGCCGTCGAACGCCGAGAGCTCCGGCCCGAGCCGGCGGCGGGCGTCGGCGGCCAGTGGTCCCTCGGGGTGGTGGTGGGCGAGGGTTGCGAGCGCGAGCGTGGTGTCCTCGGGCTCCTTCCGCTTGGCGTAGGTCTGCGCGAACGCGTACAGGGCCTGCGCGGTGGCGTCGGTGTCCGGGTAGTCGGCGAGGAGGCTCCGCAGGCGCGCCTCGGCGGCCTTCATGTTGCCGTGCCTGAGGTAGTACTGGGCGATGCCCGCCTCGTGCATCGCGATTGCCTCGCGGCACTCCCGGAGCCTGAGGCGAGCCTTCTCCGCCCACTGGCTCGTGGGAAAGCGGTCGACCAAGTTCTGGAAGTAGGTGTGGGCGCTGGCGGATGCCTGCTGGTCGCGGTCGCTGGTGCTCGCCTGCGCCAGGTACGCCATGCCGAGGTGATACTCGACGGCGGGCAGCTGCGGGCTGGTCGGGTGCATGCGCTCGAAGTCGGCGAAGGCGGCGAGCGCCTCGGCGTAGTGCCCGGCGAAGTAGTGTGCCTGCCCGATCTTCAGCTCGGCCTCCTCGGCGTTCGCGTCGAACGGGTGCTGGTCGAGGAGCGCCTTGTATCGCTCGATCGCGACCTCCCAGGCCTCGTCGTGGAAGGCCGAGTTGCCTTCGCTCCAGAGCTTCTCGGACGGGACCAGCCGTTTCTTGCCCGCGCAGCCGAACGCCACGATGGCGACGGCCAGCACGGCCAGCACGCGGTGCGGCAACACGCGGGGACGGTAGTGGAACCGGTCCTTGCAGTCAAATTACGGACCGGCCGCGCGTCAGGAACGGGTGTCGGGCCGGGTCGAGCGGCGGCGCAGGTACGTGAGCGCGAGCAGGTTGTAGGTGCCGTGTGCCGCGATGGGGGCGACCAGGCCTCCGGTCGTGATGGCGAGCGCGCCGAGCCCCGCCCCGACGACCGTGGCCCACACGATGTAGGCCGCGCCGAGCGGATGGAGGAGGCCGAAGAAGACGCTCGCCGCCGCCACCCCGAACTCGCGCTGCACCGCGCCGCGGAAGAACGCTTCCTCCGAGACCGCCGAGCCGAGGGCGAGCACGAGGATCTCGACGACGCCGAGGCCGGGCCCGATGCCCGACTCGAGGGCGTCCCACGCGCGTCTGAGGCCGCGCAGGAGGAAGATCCGCCGCGCCCACGGCGCGGTGACCAGCGGCAACGTGACCGCGAGCGCGAGTCCAGCGCCGACCCCGACGAGCACGGCGTCGACAGTCGGCTCCGCCGCCGTGGCGAGCCCGAGCCCGCGGACCGCGCTCCACGCCGCGGCCGCGCCGACCAGCAACGTGCTGGCGGCGAGCTCCACGCGGAGAGGGGTCCATCGAACGCGCACCATGCTTGACCGGTCCCGGGGGCGAGTATAACGCAGCGGCGACCGCAAGGCAGGCACCTTGAGCGAACTCTTTCGCATGTGGGGGAATACCCGCATGGTCGTCCTGACGGCGATCTGTGCCGCCCTCTATGCGGCGATCCTCATTCCCTTCAAGGTCGTCCCCCTGATCCCCGGGATCACCGAGTTCAGGCCGGCCAACGCGATTCCGGTCGTGTGCTCGTTCCTCTTCGGCCCGGCCGCCGCCTGGGGAGCGGCGTTCGGGAACCTGATCGGCGACTTCTTCGGCGGCCTCGGGCCGGGCGACCTCTTCGGCTTTCTCGCGAACCTCCTCTACGGCCTCGTCCCCTATGCGCTCTGGGAGGCGGTGACGGACCTGCCGCCCGTGCCGCGGGGGCCGCTCGTCGCGGCCGGCCTGCTCGCCGTCATCGCGCTCGCCGCCACGCTCTGCGCCGCGGTCGTCGGCTGGGGGCTGCACCTCCTCGGGTTTCACCCGTTCACCGTCCTCGGCACGGTCGTGCTCGTGAACAACCTCGTGGTGGCGGTGGTGCTGGCCCCCTTCCTGCTCGCCGTGCTCTATCCCCGGGTGCAGCGCGCGCGGCTCCTCTACCGGGACCTCCTCGGCCCTCGCCTTCGGCCCCCGCGCTGGCGGGTCGCGCTCGGCGCGGCGCTCGTCGTCGTCGGCACGGGGGCCGCCTTCGCGGCGGGGGAGCTGATCGCCGGTGGGCGGTGGGTGGCGCCGTGGGCAGCCTACGCGACCGCGAGCCGCCGCCTCGAAGTCGGCCTCGGGCTCCTCCCGCTCCTCGGCCTCGCCGTTGGCGGCCTGGCCCTCCTGTGATCGGCGCCGTCTCCGCCGTCACGGTCCGGGACCTCGGCTGCACGTATGCGGGCGCGACGCGCCCGGCCCTCGACGGGGTGACGTGCGACGTGCCGGCCGGCGCCCTCGCCGTCGTCATGGGCGCGACCGGGGCGGGCAAGTCGACGCTCGCCCGCTGCCTCACCCGCCTCGTGCCCTGCTTCCTGCCCGCCGACCTCCGCGGCGAGGTCCGCCTGCTCGGGCAGTCGATCGAGGGCGCCCGCGTCGGTGCGCTGGCCGGCACGATCGGGATGGTCTTCCAGGACTTCGAGGCCCAGCTCTTCTCGACCGACGTGACCCAGGAGATCGTCTTCGGCCTGGAGCACACGGGCGTGGCACCCGGATTGATGCCGGAGCGCGTGGCGCGGGCGCTCGCCGCCGTCGGGCTTGCGGGCTTCGAGGGACGCGATCCGACGACGCTCTCGGGTGGCGAGAAGCAGCGGCTCGCGATCGCCGGGCTGCTCGCGCTCCGCCCGCCCATCATGGTGCTCGACGAGCCGACCACCGACCTCGACCCGACCGGACGCGCCGAGGTGTTCGACGTGCTCGGGAGGCTGCGGGCCGACGGGCTGTCGCTCGTGTTGATCGAGCACGACACGGCGGCCGCGGCCGGCGCCGACCTGCTCCTCCTCCTGCGCGACGGCCGCATCGTGGCAAACGGGCCACCGGCGGCGCTCCTCGCGGACGTCGAGGGATGTCTCGCCGCGGGCGTGCGGCCTCTCGACGTCTGCCGCGTCTTCGCGGCGCTCGGCCTCGCCGAGCCTCCGCTCGACGTGGCCACTGCCGCCGAACGGCTGCGGGCCCGTGGGCTCCTGCCCGTCGTCCCCGACGAGCCCGCGCCGCCTTCTGCCGGGCCCGCGGTCATCGAGATCCGGGGACTCGGCCACTGCTACCCCGACGGCCGGCGGGCCCTCGCCGGCGTGAGTCTCGCGATCGGACGCGGCGAGTTCATCGCCCTCGTCGGGCCCAACGGCTCCGGCAAGACGACGCTCGCCAAGCACCTGAACGGGCTCCTCGCACCCACCGAGGGGCGCGTGACGCTCGAGGGACGCGACGTGGCCGGCCTGCCGCTCGAGACGCTCGCCCAGCGGGTCGGCTACGTCTTCCAGGACCCGGACCATCAGCTGTTCGCGGCGACGGTCGCCGAGGAGGTGGCCTTCGGGCCCCGGAACCTCGGCCTTCCCGCTGCCGAGGTCGAGGCGCGCGTCTTGGAGGCGCTCGCCGCCGTCGAGCTCCACGAGCACGACGCCGACCCCTTCCTGCTCGACAAGGGTGCCCGGCAGCGCCTCGCGGTGGCGACGATCCTCGCGCTCCGCCCGGACGTCCTCGTCCTCGACGAGCCGACGACGGGCCTCGACTTCCACGAGCAGGAGCGCATGCTCGCCCTGCTCGACCGCCTCCACGCCGCGGGCCGCACGATCATCATCATCACGCACACGCCCTGGGTGATCGCCGAGCACGCGCGACGCGTGGTGCTGCTCCAGGGCGGGCGGCTGCGGTACGACGGCCCGCTGCGCCCCTTCCTGGCCGACGAGCGTCTGGCGGCCGAGGCCGCCTTCCGGCCGCCCGAGGTGACGCGCCTCGGACGGCTCCTCGGCTGCACCCCCCTGTCCGTCGCGGAGCTGGTCGCCTGGATCGGGCGGGGCGCCTGACGCCGTGCCGCTCACCCTCTACGTTGCGGCGCCGAGCGCGCTCCACCGCCTGCACCCGGTCACCAAGCTCGGCCTCCTGGCCGCCTTCGTCGTCGCGGCCTTCATGGTCGACCGGCCGCTCCTCCTCGTGCCCCTCGCCGCGGCGATCGTCGTGCTGCTCGCCGTCGCCGGTGCGCTCTCGAACGTGCGGCGGCTCCGGGTGATGTTCCTCCTCGTCTTCTCCTTCACGCTCGTCGTCTGGACGTTCTTCTACCAGTCGATGCTCGTGCCGACGTACGCCGGCTTCCTCTACGGTCTCTCGACCGCGATCCGGCTCGCCACCTTCCTTGCCACCGGCATCCTCTTCCTGAGCACGACGCGCGTCGAGGAGGTGGCGTACGCGCTCGGCCGGCTCGGCCTGCCCTACACGATCGGCTTCACGCTGACGCTCGCCTTTCGCCTGGTGCCGGTCTTCTTCGACGCCGCCCTGAGCGTCGTGCAGGCGCAGCGCTGTCGCGGGCTCGAGTTCGGTCGCGGCGGCCTGGTGGCGCGGCTCCGCCGCTTCGTGCCGATCATCGTGCCCGTGCTGATCGGCGCGCTCCGGCGCGCCGACCGCATGGCGATGGCGCTCGAGCTGCGCGGCTTCAACTCCGGGCGGCCGCGCACGACCTACCTGCGCGCGCGCGCCGGCCGCGCCGACGTGCTCGCCGGCACGTTGGCCGCCGCGACGGCGGCGACCTACGTCGTCCTCTGGGCCGCCGGGATCGGCACGCTCGCCGCGCATCCTTGACACCCTCGCCCCCCCTTCCTATCGTGCGTCTCTTGAGCGCGATGAACCACTCGCGCCGGCGGGTCGCCGTGACCGGGCTCGGCCTCGTCACCCCGCTGGGGTGCGGGATCGAGGCGAACTGGGGAAAGCTCGTCGCCGGCCGCTCCGGCGTCGGGCCGATCACGCGCTTCAACGCGTCGGGTCTGCCGGCGCGCGTCGCCGGCGAGGTGCGGGACTTCGAGCCCGAGCGCTACATCGAACGCAAGGACTTGAAGAAGATGGACATCTTCATCCAGTACGCGCTCGCGGCGGCGCAGATGGCGGTCGACGACGCGGGGCTGCCGGCGCCCGTCCCGGCGCCCGAGCGGACCGGCGTGATCGTGGGCGTCGGCATGGGGGGCATCGCGAGCCTCGAGGACGCCTATCTCCTCTTCGCGGCCGGCAACCTCCGCCGCGTCTCGCCCTTCTTCATCCCGAAGCTCATCCCGAACATGGCCTCGGGACAGATCGCGCTCCGCATCGACGCGCGTGGCCCGAACTACGCGACGACGAGCGCCTGCGCCTCGGGCGCACATGCCATCGGCGAGTGCGTGATGCTGATCCGCGACGGCCGTCAGGACGTCATGCTCGCGGGCGGCGCCGAGGCGCCGATCTGTCTGATGGGCGTCGGCGGCTTCAGCGCGATGCGCGCGCTCGCGACGGGCTTCAACGACGAGCCCGAGCGGGCGAGCCGCCCCTTCGACGCGCGTCGCGACGGCTTCGTCATCGCGGAGGGGGCGGGCGTCCTCGTCCTCGAGGAGCTCGAGCACGCGCGGCGGCGCGGCGCGCGCGTCTACGCGGAGGTCGTCGGCTACGGCGCCAACTGCGACGCGTACCACATGACGCAGCCGGCGCCGGAGGGGGAGGGGGCCGCGCAGTGCATGGCGCTCGCGCTCGCCGACGCCGGCGTGCGGCCCGACGAGGTCGGCTACGTGAATGCCCACGGCACCGGCACCCCGTACAACGACGCGGCGGAGACGCGCGCCATCCACAAGGTGTTCGGCGCGCATGCGACGCGGGTCGCCGTGAGCTCCACGAAGTCGATGACCGGTCACCTCTTGGGCGCGGCCGGCACCGTCGAGGCGGCCTACACCGTGCTGGCGCTCATGCGCGGCCTCGTTCCGCCCACCATCAACCTCGACGAGCCCGACCCGGCCTGCGACCTCGACTACGTCCCTCACGAGGCGCGGCGCCTGCGGGTGGACGCCGCGCTCTCCAATTCGTTCGGGTTCGGCGGCACGAACGTCTCGCTCGTCTTCCGGCGCGCCGCCTAGCCATGCTCGGCGCCACGCTCGACCGCCGGCTGCACTTCGTCGTCGGCAAGGGAGGCGTCGGCAAGACGACGGTCGCCGCCGCGTTGGCGCGGCTCCTCACGCGCCGCGGCCGGCGCACGCTCGCGGTCGAGGTCGACGACGCCCGGCGGCTCTCGGCGCTGCTCGGCGCGAGCGGCGCGACGGGAGCGCCCACGCCGGTCGCGCCCGGCCTCTCCGTCGTCGCCGTCGAGGGCCGCGCCGCGCTCGAGGAGTACCTGGGGCTCATCATCCCCGTGAAGCGGCTCCTCGCCACGGTCTTCTCGAGCCGCATCTACCAGTACTTCGTGGCGGCGGCGCCCGGTCTGAAGGAGCTCATGACCGTCGGCAAGATCTGGTACGAGACGACGCGGCTGGAGGGCGGGCGGCCGGCATGGGACGCCGTGGTGGTCGACGCGCCCGCCACGGGGCACAGCCTGCAGTATCTCCGCATGCCGCAGGCCGCGCGCGACACCTTCGGCGCCGGGCTCGTGCAGCGCGAGGCCGCGAAGGTGGTCGAGCTGCTGCGCGACCCGCGCACGACGGCCGTGCACCTCGTGACCCTGGCCGAGGAGATGCCGGTCGCCGAGACGCTCGAGACGCACGCGCAGCTCGTGGGCCCGCTCGCCATGCCGGTCGGCTCCGTGATCGTGAACCGGGTCCACCATCGCCGCTTCTCTCCCGCCGTGCTCGCGGCGCTGCGGGAGGCGGCGAAGCGGGCAGGCCCCGAGGAGCGCGCGCTCGTGCGCGCGGTGTGCGAGCGGGCCGCCGAGGAGAGCGGCTGGTCCGACATCAACGCCGCCCATCTCGCCCGCCTGCGGGCCGCCATTCGCGACGTGCCGATCGTCGAGCTGCCCTTCCTCTTCGTCGAGGAGTTCGACCGCGCCGAGCTCGAGCGGCTGTCGCGCGAGCTCGAGGCGGCGGGCGCGGAGCGGGCGGCGGTTTCGGCGGTCGGGCCATGACGCTCGGCGAGCTCGTCGCCCGCCACCAGATCGTCATCTCGGCCGGGAGCGGCGGCGTCGGCAAGACCACGGTGGCCGCCTCGCTCGCGCTCTGGGGCGCGCTCGAGGGGAGGCGCGCGGTGGTGCTGACCATCGACCCGGCCCGCCGGCTCGCCAGCTCGCTCGGCCTCGAGTCGCTCGGCAGCGGGGAGCGGGACATCCCCGCCGAGCACTTCCGCGCCCAGGGCCTCGTCCCGAAGGGCACGCTCGCCGCGATGATGCTCGACCAGAAGGGCGCCTGGGACGCGCTCGTCGAGCGGCACGCGCCGCCTGAGGCCCGCGACCGCATCCTCACCAACCACTTCTACCAGCACCTCTCGCAGAGCTTCGCCGGCTCGTACGAGTACATGGCGATCGAGCAGCTCTGCGCGCTGGCCGAGAGCGGGCGCTACGACCTGATCGTGGTCGACACCCCGCCGACGCGCCACGCCCTGGATTTCCTGGAAGCCCCGCGGCGGATCGCCGACTTCCTCGACCGCAAGATCATCAAGTGGTTCGTGCGCCCGTACTTCTCGGCGGGCTGGACGGCGCTGCGCGCCATGAACCGCACGGCGGGCTTCCTGCTCCGCCGGCTCGAGCAGGCGACCGGCATCGCGGCGCTCGCCGAGATATCGGATTTCTTCTCGAGCATGAGCGGGCTGTTCGAGAACTTCCAGACGCGCATCGACCGCGCCCACGAGATCCTGCGCGCGCCGGGCACGGCCT
>VBKF01000136.1 GCA_005888095.1 Deltaproteobacteria bacterium
GAGGACCTCGCCGCCTCCATGCTGGCCACGATCCTCGGGGTCGACTTCGACCCGAACACCAGCTACGACGAGCGCAAGGACATCTGGCGGATGAGCGACAAGATCGTCATCACGCGCCAGGTGACGCAGTCCGCCATCGGGGACCGGGACGGGCTGTGGACGTCGGTCGTGGCCGCGGCGGTGTTCGCCGAGTAGTACGCCAGCAAAGGAGCATACCGAGGAGCACGCGCTCGACGCGCGGCTCTTGGCCGCCCTCGAGCGACGCCCGAAGCCGACGGCCCTGCCGGAGCTCCTGCGCGCGGCTCGGATCGAGCGCGGGCTGCGCGCCGAGGCCACGGAGCGGCTGAGCGCGCTGGAGGCGACGGGCAGGCTCGTGCGCACCAAGGGCGACCGCTACACGCTGCCCGCGCGGCTCGACCTCGTGGCCGGCCGGCTCGCCGTCCACCGCGACGGCTTCGCCTTCTGCGTGCCGGACGAGCAGGAGGAGGCCGACGTCTACGTGCCCGCCGGCGGCGTGCGGCCGGCGATGCACGGCGACCGGGTGCTCGTCCGCATCGAGCCGTTCCAGCGCCGGGGCCGTCTCGAAGGCCGCGTGGTGAAGGTCCTCGAGAGAGGGACCCACCGGATCGTCGGCGTGCTGCGGCAGGGCCGGACGGCCGCCGTCCTCGTTCCCCAGGAGCAGCGGCTGACGCTCCCGATCCTGGTCCCGCGGGGGGCCGAGGGCGGCGCGCGGGACGGCGACATGGTGGTTGCCGAGCTGGTGCGCTATCCCGGGCTCGCCTCGGAGGCGGAGGCGCGCGTCGCGCTGGTCCTCGGCCCGGCCGACGACCCACGCGTCGAGACCGAGGCCGTCATCCACGCCCACGGACTGCCGCTCGAATTTCCGCCCGAGGTGGCGGCGGCCGCCCGGCGCATGCCCGCGGGGCCGTCGGCCGAGCAGGTCGCGCGGCGGCTCGACCTCCGCGCGCTGCCGATCGTCACCATCGACGGGGAGAACGCGCGCGACTTCGACGATGCGGTGCTGGTGGAGCCGCTCGGGCGAGGCTTCCGGCTGACGGTGGCGGTCGCCGACGTCGCCCACTACGTGCCCGCCGGGAGTCCGCTCGACCTCGAGGCACGTGCGCGCGGGACGAGCGTCTACTTCCCCGACCGCGTGGTCCCCATGCTCCCCGAGGAGCTGTCGAACGGCATCTGCAGCCTCAAGCCCGCCGAGGACCGGCTGGTGAAGGCGGTGCGCCTCGAGCTCGATGCGCGCGGCCGTCTCGTCGCGGCGAGCTTCGGTGACGCCGTCATCCGCAGCGCCGCCCGCCTCACCTACACCCAGGTGCGCCAGGCGCTGGTCGACGGCGACCCCTCGGTGCGGGCCGCGCTCGGCGGCCTCCTCGAGCCGCTCGAGCGAGCCGAGGCGCTGGCCCGCCTCCTGATCGCGCGGCGGCGGGCGCGGGGCTCGATCGACTTCGACCTGCCCGAGGCCGAGGTGGTGCTCGACCTGCGCGGCCGGCCCGCCGACATCGTCCGGGCCGAGCGCTCGATCGCGCACCAGATGATCGAGGAGTTCATGCTCGCCGCCAACGAGGCGGTGGCACGCGAGCTGGCGCGCCGGGGGCTTCCCTTCCCCCACCGGGTCCACGAGCCGCCGGCCGCCGACAGCGTCGCGGCGCTCGCCCGCTTCCTCGAGGGGTTCGGCCTCCGGCTCCGGCTCGAGGAAGGCCGGCCGACGCCGGCCGCTTTTCAGGCGGTGCTCGAGCAGGTGCAGGGTCGGCCCGAGGAGCGGCTCGTGAACACCGTCCTTCTCCGCTCGATGCAGCAGGCCCGCTACGCCGCCGAGCCGTTCGGCCACTTCGGGCTCGCGACCGACTGCTACACCCATTTCACCTCGCCCATCCGGCGCTACCCCGACCTCGTCGTGCACCGCCTCCTCGACGTCGCGCTCGGCGGGTCGGGCCGCGTGCCGCCCGACCTGGTGGCGATCGCCGAGGAGTCGTCGCGCCGCGAGCGGGTGGCGATGGAGGCCGAGCGCGAGATCGTGCAGCTCAAGAAGATCCAGTTCATGCAGGACAAGGTCGGCCAGGTCTACGAAGGCTTCGTGAGCGGGGTGGCGCCCTTCGGGTTCTTCGTCGAGCTGCGCGACGTGTTCGTCGAGGGCCTGGTGCACGTGACCGCGCTCGGCGGCGACTTCTACGAGCACGTCGAGGGCCAGCACCTGCTCCGCGGCCGGCGGACGCGGCGCACCTACCGGGTGGGCGACCCGGTGACGGTCCGGGTGGCCGGCGTCTCGGTCGAACGCCGCACGATCGACTTCGTGCTGGCGAACGGGGAGGTGGAGGAGCCATGGCGCAGGCGAAGGCGCTCACGTTGATCGGCACCGCGCTCGCCGCGGCCGTCTGCCACGCGGCGGCCCCGGAGAGCGACCCGGCGCGGCGAAGTCTCGTCGTCCAGGCGGTCGAGAAGGCCGGCCCGGCAGTGGTCAACGTCTCGACCGAGCAGGTGGTCGAACGCCGCGGCTCGCCCTTCCCGTTCCCGGAAGATCCCTTCTTCGACCAGTACTTCCGGGACTTCTTCGATCCCCGGCCGCGCCGCTTCACGACCACCAGCCTCGGCTCGGGCGTGATCGTCGCGCCCGACGGCACGATCCTGACCAACGAGCACGTCATCCTGCGCGCCAGCCGCATCCACGTCACGCTCGCCGACGAGCGCGAGTTCGACGCCAAGCTGGTCGGCGCCGACAGCGACTCCGACGTGGCGGTGCTGCGGGTGCAGGCGGGCGGCGAGCTGCCGCACGTCACCCTCGGGACCTCGTCGGACCTCATGATCGGCGAGACGGTGATCGCGATCGGCAACCCCTTCGGGCTCTCGCACACGGTCACCACCGGCGTCGTCAGCGCGCTCGGCCGCTCGATCCACAGCGACGACAAGACCTACAGCGACTTCATCCAGACCGATGCCTCGATCAACCCCGGCAACTCCGGCGGGCCGCTGCTCAACATCAAGGGCGAGCTGATCGGCATCGACACGGCGATCTACAGCCGCAGCGGCGGCTCGATCGGCATCGGCTTCGCGATCCCCGTCGACCGGGCCCGACGCGTGATGCGCGACCTCGTCTCCTACGGCGAGGTGCGCCGCGCGTGGGTGGGGTTGGTCGTCCAGGACCTGACGCCCCAGCTCGCCCAGCACTTCGGCACACGCCGCGGCGTGGTGGTGGCCGAGATCGACCCGGGGAGCCCCGCCGCGGGGGCGGGGCTGGCGCGCGGCGACGTCATCACCCGCGTCGACGGCCGCGAGGTCCACTCGCGCGACGAGTTCGAGCAGCGCGTCCAGGACCATGCCGAGGGGACGAAGCTCGTGGTGACGCGCCGGCGCGACGGCAGCGAGGAGGAGGTGGAGCTCGTGACGGCCGTGTTCCCGGCCGCCCAGGCCGACGATCTCGCCTGGCATCTCCTCGGCCTCGGCGTCGGCGAGGGCGACGACGGGCTCGTCGTGAAGCGGGTGCGCGACGGCAGCCCCGCGGCGCGCATCGGTGTCCAGCGCGGCGACCGGCTCCTCGGCCTCGGCGGCGCGCCGCTCGAGTCGCTCGCCGCGTTCCGAAGGAAGATGATCGAGCTCCGGAGCGCGCGCAGCACGCTGCTGTCGATCGGGCGGGGGCCGTACCAGTACAACGTGCAGGTCGGGCTCGCGCGGTAGCCGTCCACCCTGTCACAGCGACGGCGTGTTGGCCCGGCGCCATTCAGGTTCCGCGGTGGTGACGATGTTACTCTCCGCCGCGGCGCTGGCAGCGCGAGTCGACAAGGGGTAGAGGAGATGGGGCGATGCCAGACCTTCCGATCCCGGAACCACCAGGCTTCAGCGACCTCACAAAGGCGGAACAGATCCGCTACCTGCAGGCGCTGTGGGACAGAATTGCGGACCAGCCGGGTGAGCTCCCAGCACCCGAGAGCCACCTGCAGCTCGCCGAAGATCGGCTCGCGTCGTACCGGAGCGATCCGTACCGAGCGCGACCGGCGCATGATGTCCTCGATCGACTCGCGAAGAAGTCGCCGTGACGTCCTATCGGCTCGTCGCGGAGCCGGCGGCCGATCTGGATGTCGAGACAACTTCGAGACCGGCCGACGTTCAGGCGAGCTTGACGAGCGCCGCGACCGCACCGACCGCGACGGTGAGCATCGCACCGAGCCGCAGTGTGAGGCGGTACTCGAGCTCACGGAGATCCTGCTTGGTAGCGAGCGTCTCTGTAACAACGGCCGCCAGCGCCTCGGCATGAACCTGGGCTTGCTCCTCCGGGACGCCCGCCTGCCGCAGCTTCCGGGCGTAGGCCAGGGTGTCGAACGCGACAGCCATCTCCGTACGATCCTAGCGGGTCGCGCACACTCGCGAAAGACTCTTGGTCGCAATACCGGCGGGCAGCAGACCGACGATCGGCTCAGCGGCGCGCAGCCGAGAGCTCCTCGCACGCGTCGGGCGCGATCGTCTCGATCGGACCGAACTTCGCCTCCAGCGGTGCGCGGACCTGCGACGCCTGACCCACCACCACGACCGCCACCCGGTCGGGCGGCGGCATGTGAGCACGGGCGACCCGCTCGACGTCCGCCGGCGTGACGGCGGCGACCCGCCGGCGAAACGTGGCGAGCTCGTCGACCGGCAGCCCGTAGAACTCGATCTCCGCGAGCCGGGCGGCGAGCGCGTCGGGGGTCTCCAGGCGAAGCGGGAACTGTCCCCGAAGGTAGGCCTTCGCCTTGTCGAGCGCCTTCGGGTCCGGCGGGCGGTTCCGGAAGTCGCCCTCGACGGCGAGCGCGAGCTCCAGGGTCTCGGACGTCGTCGGGTTCTTGCTGAAGGTGCCGAGCCGGAAGTCGCCGCCCGCGAAGCGGGCCGCGAACATGCTCCACGCGGCGTAGGTGAGGCTCCGCTTCACGCGGAGCTCCTCGATCAGCTTGGAGGTGAAGCCGCCGCCGAGGATCGTGTTGGCCACCTGCGCCGGCAGGTAGTCCGGGTCGCTGCGCTTGATCGCCACGTTGCCGAAACGGATCTGCGCCTGGGTCGCGTCGGGCTTGTCGACGAGCAGCAGGCGGCGCGCCGCCACCGGCTCCGGCGGCGTGGGGCGGAGCGGGATGGCGTCGGGACGCGCGCGCCAGCCGCCGAAGGCGTCGCGCAGGCGGGCCACCGCGTCCGGGGCTGACACGTCGCCGACCAGGACGAGGATCGTGTTGTTCGGCCGGTACCAGCGGTCGTAGTAGGCGGTCACGTCGGAGCGGCCGAGGTCGGACACGGTCGCGCGCCGTCCCTCCACCGGCCGGCCGTACGGATGCGACCCGTAGAGGAAGCCCCCGTAGCACTTCTCGGCGAGCGCGCTCGCGTCCTCGAGCCCGGCGACGATGCCCGCCACCTGCTCCTCGCGCGCCCGGCGGACCTCGTCGCGCGCGAACGTGGGATCGAGCATCACCTGGCGGAGGAGGTCCAGGCCGGCCGTGAAGTCGTCGCGCAGGAACTCGGCGGTCACGATCGTCCCGTCGGTGCCGGGCGTAGTGCTGATCCGGCCGCCGAGCGACTCGATCGCCCGGGCCAGCTCCTCGGCCGTGAGCTTGCCCGCGCCGCGGCGGAGTGCGTTGGCCGTCACCGCCGACACGCCCTCCTTGCCCGGCGGATCCTGCGCGGCGCCCGCGCCGACGATCAGCTGGAACTCGACGAGCGGCAGCTCGTGATACTCGGCGACGACCACGTGGAGCCCGTTGTCGAAGATCGCCCGCGTGACCCGCGGCAGGCGGAGCTCGTCGTCCCCGTGCGCGAGGCCGGCGAGGACGAGAAGGAGCGCCAGCGTCTTCACGACACGCCACCGGGGCGCGGCGCCCGGCTGGCCGCGGGCCGGCCGGGCGCCGGCACGGGCTCGAGGACGACGACCGTTCGGTGGGTGGGGACCAGATACGTCCGCGCCACGCGCTGGACGTCGTCGGCGGTCACGGCACGCCAGGCGTCCTCGAGGCCGAAGAGCGCGCGATAGTCGCCGAAGACGGTCTCGAAGAAGCCGAGCTTGTTGGCCTTGCCGCTCACGGTCTTGAGGCCCTCGACGTATTCGGCCCGGAGCTGGGTCTTGGCCTTGGCGAGCTCGTCGTCCGGCACCCGCTTCGCCTGCAGCCCCTCGACCACCGCGTCGATGCGTTCCTCGAGCGCGGCGGCCGTCCTCTTCGGCCGGGCCTGCGCGTAGATCCAGAAGAGGTCGGGGTCGATGCCCCAGCTGTTGTTCGCGTCGACGGCGGTCGCCACCTCGTGGCGGCGGACGAGGTCCTGGTGCAGGCGTGCGCTCTCGCCTCCGGAGAGCAGCCGCTCGACGACGTCGAGCGGCGCGCGGTCGGCGTCGAGCGCCCGGGGCGCATGATAGCCGATCATCACCGCCGGCAGCTCGGCGTTCTTCCGCACCACCACCCGCCGCTCGCCGTCCTGCGGCGGCTCGGTCGCGTCGACCGGGAGCGGCGGCCGCCGCCGCGGGATCGCCCCGAAGTCGCGCTCGACCAGCCGGAAGGCGTCCTGGGGGTCGACGTCGCCCGCGAGCACGAGGGTGGCGTTGTTGGGCGCATAGTAGGTCTGGAAGTAGGCGCGCGCCTGGTCGAGCGTGATGTGCTGGATATCGGACATGAAGCCGATGACGTTCCAGCGGTAGGCGCTCTCGACGAAGGCCTGGAGGTAGAGCGCCTCGTCCATCACTCCCCACACCTCGTCGTCGATGCGCAGCCGGCGCTCCTCCATGACGATGCCGCGCTCCTGCTCGAGGTTCTCCTTGGTGATGGCGAGGTTGGCCATGCGGTCGCTCTCGAGGTCGAGCACGATCGGCAGCGCCTCGCGCGGGATGTTGTTCAGGTAAGCCGTGTAGTCGCGCGTCGTGTAGCCGTTCGTCGAGCCGCCGTTGCCCTCGATCAGCTCGTCGAACACGCCGCGCCCGAACTTCTTCCCGCCGTTGAACATCATGTGCTCGAAGAGGTGGGAGATGCCGGTGGCGCCCCGTACCTCGTTGCGCGAGCCGACGTGGTAGAAGACGTACGACGAGACGACGGGCGCCGAGTGATCCTCGTGCACGAGGACGCGGAGCCCGTTCGGGAGCGTGCGCGCGGCGACGGGCAGCTCGAGCGCGAGGGCGAGGCGGGGAAATGCCGCCAGCGCAGCGAGCAGGGTGACGAGGCGGCGCGGCACGGGCCGTGCTCATAGCAGATGACCGGCGACGGTCAAGCTGCTAGGAACACGAACATGGCGCGCGCCTCGCGGGACGTCCGCCAGGAGGTCGAGCGGCTCCGCCGCGAGATCGAGCACCACAATTACCGCTACTACGTGCTGGACGACCCGCTCGTCTCCGACGCCGAGTACGACACGCTCTTCCGCCGTCTCGAGCAGCTGGAAGCCGAGCATCCGGAGCTCGCGAGCCCCGACTCGCCGACGCAGCGGGTCGGCGCCATGCCCCTCGAGAAGTTCGAGACGGTGCGTCATCGCCACCCGATGCTCTCGCTCAACAACATCGCGACGCGGGAGGAGATGGCGGAGTTCGATGCCCGCATCCGGAAGTTCCTGAACCTCGAGCGGGTCGAGTACGTCGGCGAGCCGAAGATCGACGGGGTGGCGGTCGAGCTCGTCTACGAGGACGGCGTGCTCACCACGGGATCGACGCGCGGCGACGGGGTCGTCGGCGAGAACGTCACGCCCAACATCCGGACGATCCGCAGCGTGCCGCTCCGCCTGCAGCGCGGCCCGACACCCGTGCCCGAGCTGCTCGAGGTCCGGGGCGAGGTCTTTCTGCCGATCGAGGCCTTCCGGCGCGTGAACCGCGAGCGCGAGGAGGCCGGGCAGCCGGTGTTCGCCAACCCGCGCAACGCCGCCGCCGGGTCGCTGAAGCAGCTCGATCCGCGCGTCACCGCGTCGCGTCCGCTCGCCCTCGTCTGTCACGGCGTGGGCGAAGTGCGCGGCGTCAAGCTCAGCCGGCACTGGGAAGCGCTGGAGGCCTTCCAGGGCTGGGGACTCCGGCCGGTGCCGCGGACGCAGGTGCTCGATTCGCTCGACGCAGCCGGTGCCTTCTACGCCGAGCTCGAGCGCGAGCGCGACTCGCTGCCGTACGAGATCGACGGCATCGTCGTCAAGGTGAACGACGTCGGGCTCCAGCGCCGGCTCGGCGAGATCTCGCGCGCGCCGCGCTGGGCCGTCGCCTGGAAGTTCAAGCCGCGCCAGGCGACGACGCGCATCGTGAACATCCTCCCCTCCGTCGGACGCACGGGCGTGCTGACGCCCGTGGCGGAGCTCGAGCCGGTGCAGGTGGGCGGGGTGACCGTCCGCAACGCGTCGCTCCACAACATGGACGAGGTCGAGCGCAAGGACGTCCGCATCGGCGACACCGTCCTCCTCGAGCGCGCGGGCGACGTGATCCCGTACGTCGTGAAGGTGGTGACCGAGCGGAGGAAGGGCCGCGAGGAGCGCTTCCGCATGCCGGCCGCCTGCCCGGTGTGCGGCGCGAAGGTCGTGCGCGCCGAGGGCGAGGTGGCCTACCGCTGCATCGGGCTCGCCTGCCCGGCCAAGCTGAAGCAACAGCTCCGCTTCTTCGGCGCGCGCGGCGCCATGGACATCGAGGGCCTCGGCGAGAAGCTCGTCGACCAGCTCGTCGAGCAGCGGCTCGTGCGTGACGTCGCCGACCTCTACCACCTCGACGCCGACACGCTCGTCGCGCTCGAGCGCATGGGCAAGAAGTCCGCCGCGAACCTGCGGGCACAGCTCGAGCGCAGCAAGCAGACGACGCTGCCGCGCCTCCTGGTCGCGCTCGGCATCCGCCAGGTCGGCGAGGCGACGGCCAAGGCGCTGGCCGAGCACTTCGGCACGCTCGAGCGGCTGATGGACGCCACCGAGGAGGAGCTGCAGGAGGTGCGCGACGTCGGCCCCGAGGTGGCGGCGAGCATCCGGGGCTTCTTTGCGGAGAAGCAGAACCGGAAGGTGATCCAGAAGCTGCTCGCGGCCGGCGTCCGGCCCGCCGCCGTCAGCCGCCCGAAGGGGCCGCTCGCGGGGAAGAAGTTCGTGCTGACCGGCACCCTCGAGACCATGACGCGCCCCGAAGCACAACGCCGAATCGAGGCCCTCGGCGGTCGCGTGCAGTCGAGCGTCAGCAAGGAGACCGACTACGTCGTCGTCGGCGCCGACCCGGGCTCCAAGGCCACGAAGGCGAAGGCGCTGGGCGTCCGCACCCTGCAGGAGAAGGCGCTCCTGAAGCTGCTGGGCGACTGATGGCGGTCCGCGCGCACCTCGTGATCCGCGGACGCGTGCAGGGCGTCTGGTACCGCGGCTCGATGGAGGACGAGGCCGAGCGGCTCGGCGTTGCCGGCTGGGTACGCAACCGGCCCGACGGCTCCGTCGAAGCCGAGGTCGAGGGCGAGCCCGGGGCCGTCGAGGCGCTGATCGCCTGGGCCCGGCGCGGTCCGCCCGCCGCGCGCGTCACCGACGTCGAGGTCCGCTGGGTGGACCCGCACGGCGAGCGGGGCCGGTTTGTCGTCTGCTGACCGGCTGGCGCTCCTCCTCGCCGCCGGCTTCCTCGCCGCCGCGCTCCACGGCCTCGGCGACGCCGACATCGTGGGCGACGACGAGGCGCGCGAGGCGGGTCTCGTGCAGGAGATCGTCGCCGGCCACTGGCTCCTGCCGCGCTTCAACGGCGACACGCTGCCCGACAAGCCGCTCCTCTATCACTGGCTCGCCGCGCTGCCCTGCGGCGCGGCCGGCTTCTCCGAGGCGGCGGTCCGCCTCCCCTCGGCGTTCGCCGGCGCCGCCCTGGTCGCCTGGACGGCCCGCTTCGGCGCCGAGCTCGGCGGCCCACCCATCGGGGTCGCGGCCGCCGTGATGCTCGGGACGATGCCGGCGCTCTTCGACCACAGCCGCGTCGCCCGGCCCGACATCCTCCTGACGCTGCTCCTCAGCGTGGCCCTGGGGCTCGCCTTCCGGTGGTCGCGCGATGAGAGCCCCGCGGCCGCCACCGGTGCGCTCGCCGTCCTGGGTCTCGCGACGCTCGCCAAGGGACCCGTCGCGCCGGCGCTCTTTGCCTTGACCGTCGCGGCCTTCCTCTGCTGGGAGCGAAGCCTCGACCGCCTGCAGCGCCTCTTCACGCCCGCGGGCGTCTTCCTCGCCCTCGGGCTCGGGCTCGGCTGGTACGGCGTCGCGCTCGCGGGGTGGGGCGCCGCGTTCGTCCGGGAGCACCTCGTCGGCCGCTACCTCGGGAACCTCGTCGGCGGCTTCGGCACGGTCGACTACACGCCGGCTCCACGCCCGCTCGCGTACCACCTCGCCTTCTACCCGACGCACCTGCTGGCGAGCGCCCTGCCCTGGACGCCGTTCACGGCGGCCGCCCTCTGGCGGCTCGGGCGAAGAGGCGGCTTTCGCGACGCCCGCGCGCGGTTTCTCCTCTGCTGGGCGGCGGCGCCGGTGATCGCCTTCACACCTGCCGCGACGAAGCTGCGCCACTACCTGCTGCCGAGCCTGCCGCCGCTCGCGCTGCTCACGGCGCCCACCGTGATCGCTCTCCTCGAGACGTCGGCCCGCCACCTCGAGCGGCGGAGTCTTGCGCTGCGCGCCGCCGGCCTCCTGCTGGGTGCCGCCGCGCTCGCGGCGGGCGGCTGGTTCCTCGGCGACGGATGGGCGCTCCTCTCGCGCTCGGACCGGAGCACGCTCGAGGCCGTGCTGCCGCTCCTCGCGGGCCGCCCGGGCGCCCTGGCGGCGGCGGCCGTGGGGTTCGCCCTCGGCATCGCCGTGGTGGTGGCCCGCCGCCGTCCGTGGCGGGCGCTGGTGGGGCTCGTCGTGGCGGGGACCGTCGCCTGGATGGTCGTCGGTGCGCCGGCGGTCGAGCGCACGCTCGCGCGGCGCGACTCGCTCCGCCCGTTCGCACGCGCGATCGCCGCGCGCTACCCGGCGCCCGCACCGATCGCCTTCTACGGACGCCCCGTGCGAGCGGTCGTCGTCTACCTCGGGCGCCACGCACGAACGCTCGACGAACGTCCCGGCGCGATCACCGCGGGGCTTCCCGTGGTCGCCGAGGAGGAGGCGTACGGGAGGCTGGCAGCGGACCACGTCGTCGGCGCACCCCTGCTCTCCGCCGAGGGCCGCCTCGGCAACCGCAGGCGTGGCCGGCTTGTGCTCGCAGAAGGGACGGTGCCCTGAAGGCCGCGCCGGGAGGCACTGCTACGGTCCGCCCGGGTGCGTCGCCCCGCCGCGCCGGAATGCGATCAGCCGCACGTCGGTCTCGGCGACCGTCCCGTGGTGGCTGTAGACGTAGCGCGTGATGCCGAGCCCGGGCACGAAGTAGACGAGCACGTGCCCCGGACATGTCCGGAAGCCGATCCGATACTCGTGCCGGCGGCGCTTCGGATCGACGCCGGGAACGCCCGTGATGCGCACGCAGCGGGCAGCTTCCACGTGCCACTGGTACCACTTGTCGGGACGCTTCCTGACGGACTCGTCACCCCCGAACGTGCGGCCCACCCGGAGGAAGCGGTCGAGCATCATGTGCGCCGGATCGGGGATGGGCGGCGCACGACACGTCTCCGGCCAGCGTCGCAACGCGCTCCCGTCGTCGTCGGCCACCAGGTAGAGGGCCCCGCCGTCCCGCTGGATGATGAGGTAGGTTCCGCGTGGCCGCCCCGGCTCGTACCACGCGAGCTCGCTCGGGTACCCCCTCACGAGCGCCACCGTCGTGCGTCCGTACCTCTTGACCGCGCGCACCTCCATCGTGCGCGTGACGAGACGCCGGATCAGGTGCGCACTCCCCCTCTTGAGGACGGTGCTCTCGATCGTCCCGCGGTACACCCAGCGGGCGCCCGGGACGAGGGGGAGCATCGGTCGACCTTCGGGGCACCGCGCCGCGCCGGCCGCGACCACCGTCGGCGCGACGGCCAGCGTGACCACGACGGCGAGACAGGAACGGCGCGCGGCGTTGAGCGACACGGTGCACGCGCGGCCCATCGAGCTCCCGGGGCGTCAGCTACCGGGGCTGACGCACCCGCGCAAGCGGCGTTCGCGTGATCGAACCGCCCGGTCTCGAGCCGCAGCGCCGCGGTTGGGGATCTCCCCGGCAACGGTAGGGGAACTACCAAATTGGCCAGCCCGGAGGCCGAGATGCACCAGATTTCTCGGACTATTTCGGGACTTCCCGCACGGGGTCGCAGGGAATTGCGAATTTACAGCCATCTCCTCGGTCACTAGAAGCCCCGGCACAGAGGTCGTCATGTTGTCGGCCATGAGCTTGAACGTGCGCAGGAACAACGCTGGTGAGACAGCAGCGTCTTCCCTCGGCTCGAGGGAGCATTCTAGCACGCTCGCCTACATGACCCAACGGACGTCCTCGCAGGCTCGCGGCCGGGGGGTCTGGCTGGCCTGTGGTCCCTCGGACGGCCGCATCCCGACGCTCGTCGAGCTTCGGAACGGCCGCACGAGGGACCCCGCGCTGCCGGGGCGCAACGGTCAATGGACGACGATTTCAGCGAGCAGCTCTCCCCGCGTCGACGCAGGACGTATCACGTGGCGGCGAAAGGAGGCGGAGAGCCGGCGCGAGCGAGCTCGCTGAGACATCTCGGAATCAAGAGAAACGCATTAGCTAACGAGGAAAAACGCAACACGAACCGCGAACTCGGCCCCGAGGGGGGGGCCGGGGAGCAAGAGGGGAAGACAATGCGACGACTCACAGCAACGGTAACAAGCCTGGTCCTGCTGCTCGGCGTGGCGAATTACGCGGCGGCGAAGGGCGGGGTGCCAGCGGGGGCCGGGGGCTGCGCCAAGAAGATCAACCTCGTGGCCTCGCCGGCCGGAAAGGCGATTGCGGCACGGGGAACGGCGGCCGTCCGGACAGCTGCCAAGATCGGCTTCGTGCAGCAGAACTTCGAGGTGAGCATGCGGGCCGCGGTGGCCGATGGCACGACCTTCATGGTCTTCGCCAACGGCCTGCCTGCCGGGACGATCACCATCGTCCTGGGCAACGGCATCTTGTCCCTGGACAACGAGCCGCCGAACGTGCTGCCGGCCGGCGTGGACCCGGTCTGCTCGATCGTTCCCGTCATCGTCACCGACGCTGCCGGGAACACGATCCTGAGCGGCAGCTTCTAAGACTCGTCGGCGGGGGCGCACCATGCGCCCCCGCCGGCAAGGTGGCCTCGGGTCAAACCAGCATGGGACACAAGATCTGCCTTACGTGTGAAGCTGCCGAAGCGCGACTGTTGCGGCGCCCGACCCGACCGGCGCGGGGCGACTGGCGCTCCGTCGCGCTCGTCGTCCTGATGCTCGTGTCGATCGCGTTGGCGGCGCTCGCCGGATAGCCCGCCTGGCCGGGCGATCCGGCCCACAACCTGCGACGGCCAGGGCCGAGCCTTCGGGCAACGGCAGGTCCGTTCGCCCATCGACTCTCTCGATTTGGCGAGCTAAGTCTGGGACAGCGTGACGCCCGAGCCAGGTCAACCGATCGAGGCCCTCCTTCGTCAAAACTCCGGGTGAATACGGCTGCCCGCGTCCCGCCATCACTCGACGCCCTCTACCGGGCGCACCGAGAGAGGGTCCTCCGGCTCTGCCGGCTGCTGCTCGCCGACGCCGATGAGGCGGCCGACGTGGTCCACGACGTATTCCTCCGTGTGGAGCGGGCGTTCCGCGTGGCGCCGCCCGCCGACTGGGCCGCCTGGATCACCCGCGTCACGGTGAACACCTGCCGCGACCGGCGGCGCTCCGGATGGTGGCGGTGGTGGCGACTCACGGGCGTCGAGCTCGACGCGGACGAGACGCCCGGCCCCACCGCCACCCCCGAGCACGAGGCCGTCCGGCGCGAGGAGCACCGGCGCGTCTGGGCGGCCCTCCGGCGGCTTCCCGCCCGCCAGCGCGAGGTCTTCGTGCTGCGCCACCTCGAGGGCTTCGCCACCGACGACGTCGCTGCCACCCTCGGCATTGCGCCCGGCAGCGTGAAGCGCCATCTGTTCCGCGCGGTGCACGCCTTGCGCCGCGCGCTGGGAGAACGATGATGACGACCATGTGTCTGCAGGACGATGCACTCCTCGCCATCCACCTGGGCGAGGCCCCGGCCGCCGACGTGCGGCATGCCGCGATCTGCCCCCTCTGCACGGGGCGGCTCGGGACACTCCGCGCGGACCTCGCGCGGATCGACGCCCATCTCGCCCTCCCACCCCCGCCCGCGCGCCGCGAGCGCTCGCTGCGCGCGCTCGCCTGGGTGCCGCTCACCCTTGCGGCAGCCGCGGGGCTGGCGCTCGTGCTCCTGCGCCCGCACGCCGAGGCACCCACGCCTCCCGCCGCCTACAATCCCGAGGTCGTCGTCTTCCTCGACGACCTCGCAGACGCGCTCGACCCCGTCGACGGCTACAGCGGCGCCGAGGACACGCTCGAGCCCCTCGACGCCACCGGCGACGCGGACGTGCAAGGCCGTGCCAACACCGCAGCGGCGCCCGTCGGCCTCGCGCTCGGCGGCGGGTCAACCCGGGGGCTCGATGAATCGTTCATCGGGGTGGGATGCGACAACGGCATACAGCGGGGCTGAGCGCCGGCGAACGGAGGACAAGTATCATGGGACGCACACTGCTCGCGACGATTGCCGCCGGCGTGCTACTCGCGGCCGGCCTGCGTGGCGCGCACGCCTTCGGGCACGGCGGGCCCGGGTCCTGCGGCCGGCGGCACGGGATGGGGATGGCCGAGGGCCCCGGCATGCTGCCGCTTCCCCTGCTCCTCTCCGTCATGACGCCCGAGCAGCGCGCACAGCTCGGTGACGTGATGAAGGCCGAGAAGCCCGCGATGCGGAGCCTCTTCGATAAGATGCGCACGGCGCACGAGGAGCTCGCCGACCGGGTCTTCGCGCCGGGCAAGCTCACGGCCGCCGACCTCGAGCCGCAGGTGAAGAAGATGGCCGCGCTCCGCGAGGAGCTCGTGCAGCAGGCGCTCGCGACGACGCTCAAGGTCCGGGACCTGCTCACGGCCGAGCAGCTCGCCGAGGCCGCGAAGAAGAAGACCCGGCTGCGCGAGCTCGGCCAGGAGATGCGCAGCCTCCTGCCCGAACCCGAGGAATACCCTAACGAGTGAACGCCTCGCGCGGCGGGCGTACGGGCTCCCCTTCCCCCGAGCCCTACTTCGGCGCCCGCCGCGCGACCCCCAACCCCCGTGTGTCGCGCCCGCGTCGACGGCGCACTCCTTCTTGCTGCCGAGGGCCGCGGCGGCGATCAGTAGGGGAAAGGTGCCTGGAATAGGGCACTCCGATCTCCTTGTCTGCCATGCGATGTCCACTTATCCTCGAAACGTGAGTGCTTACCGTGTCACCGTCGTCGCACGGAACCCGAAGGACGAGGATCGTGCTACGCCACCGATCGAGGTGTTGGTGGACACAGGGTCGGAGCTCACGTGGCTTCCGCAGGACGAACTCCGGCAGATCGGCGTGGTTCCGAGGCACCAGCGCAGTTTCGCCACGGCAACCGGGCAGGTTGTCACTCGGGACGTCGGCTACGCGATTCTTGCTGCGGAAGGCTTTGAGACGGCGGACGAGGTCGTGTTCGCGGAGCCCGGCGATGCCAAGCTGCTCGGGGTACGCACGGTGGAGGGCTTCGGGGTGACCGTAGACAACATCGGCCACCGCTTGGTCGCGCGCAGGACGATGGCGGTCTGAGCGTCCTTCGCCCCGTTCACGTCCGCTCGAGCGCCAGGGCACGCCGGTAGACCGCGCGGCGCGGGACGCCGGTCTCGCGCGCGATCTCGGCCGCGAGATCGGCGACACTCCGCCCCGCCGCGCGCGCCGTCCGGATGCGGGCGTCGAGGTCGGGGGTCGCGGGCGGCACCTCAGGCGCCGCCCGCGCGCCGACGAGGATCGTCACCTCGCCCCGCACACGCCCCATCGCGGCGACGCGCTCCGCAAGCTCCGCGAGCGTACCCCGCAGGACCTCCTCGTGCCGCTTGGTCAGCTCGCGCGCGACCGCTGCCTCGCGCTCGCCGAGTGCCGCGTGCGCCGCGGCGAGGAACGCCGCGAGGCGGCGGCCCGCCTCGAAGAAGACGATGGCGCGCGGCTCGCGAGCGAGCGCCGCCAGGCGCTCGGCGCGCGGCCCAGGCCGGCTCGGCAGGAACCCCTCGAAGACGAACCGTTCGGCCGCGAGTCCGGCAACCGAGACGAGCGCCATTACCGCCGACGGGCCCGGCACGGGCACGACCGGCACGCCCGCCGCGAGCGCACCCCGCACGAGATGATATCCCGGATCGGCGATGCCCGGGGTCCCCGCGTCAGAGACGAGCGCCACGCGCGCACCGGCCTTGAGCTTCTCGACGATCGCGGGTGCGCGCGCGCGCTCGACCGCGTCATAGTAGCTCGTGAGCGGCCGCGATATCCCGTGGCGGGAAAGGAGCACGCGCGTATGCCGCGTGTCCTCGGCCGCGATCAGATCGACCTCTCGCAGGACGCGCAGCGCCCGCAGCGTGATGTCCTCGAGATTCCCGATCGGCGTGGCGACGACGTAAAGGATCCCGCCGGGCATGGGTGCGGGCTAGCGGCGCGAGCCGGGCGCGCGCGCGACGGCGCCGGCGGCACCCCGCCGCAAGCTCGGGCTCACACCCCTATCCCGCAAAGATCCGGCGGGCCGCCTCGACGCGTGCCAGCAGCCAGTCGAACCGGATACCGAGGACCAGCGTCGCTGCCGAGAGCAGCCCGACCGCCGCGAGGTCGTTCGCCCGGAAGACGACCGGCGCGTCCTCGGCGTGCGGCTCGTCGAGGAACATCGTCTTCACCACGCGCACGTAGTAGTAGAGCGACACCACGCTGTTCAGCACGCCGAGGACGACGAGCGCGATCAGCCCCCGCTCCACGCCGGCCGCGAAGAGGTAGAACTTGCCGACGAAGCCGGCGAGCGGCGGGAGCCCGGCGAGCGAGAAGAGGAAGACGGAGAGCGCGAGCGCGGGCAGCGCGCCCCCCCGCCAGGCGAGGCCGCGGTAGCTCGGCAGATCCTCGCGGCCGGTCGCGTTGGCGATCAGCATCACCACCCAGAAGGCGCCGAGGTTCATGATGTAGTAGACCGTCAGGTAGAAGAGGACAGCCTGCACGCCGGCGTCGGCGAACACGACGAACCCGAGCAGCGCGTAGCCCGCGTGCGCGATCGAGGAGTACGCGAGCAGCCGCTTCATGTTCTGCTGAGACAGGGCCGCGAGGTTCCCGAGCGTCATGGTCGCAGCGCAGAGCAGCGTGCCGAGCTGGAGGAGCGGCACGCGCGTGACCGCGGCCGCCGGACCCGCGGCGCCGACCCCGAAGTGGAAGAAGCGGAGCAGCATCGCGAAGCCCGCCGCCTTGGAGCCGACGGCCAGGAAGGCGGTCACGGGGATCGGGGCGCCGGTGTAGACGTCGGGCGCCCACATGTGGAAGGGCACCGAGGCCACCTTGTAGCCGAAGCCGGCGAGCACCAGCACGAGCGCCAGGAAGAAGGCGCCGCGGTTCGCGTCGTCGAGGCGGGCGACGCCGGCGGCGATGGCGGCGTAGTCCATCGACCCCGTCAAGCCGAACACCCAGCTCATGCCGTAGATCATCGCCCCCGACGCGACGCCGCCGTAGATCAGGTACTTGAGCGCGGCCTCGCCCGAGCGGCGGTTGTGGCGCAGGAAGCCGGTCAGGACATACGAGGTGAGGCTCGCGAACTCGAGCGACAGGTAAGCCATGAGGAGGTTGCCCGCGGCGGCCATGAGGAACATCGCGAGCGCGCTCGAGAGGAGCAGCGTGAAGTACTCGCCCTCGTTTGGCTGGCCGCGCACCTCGTGCGAGCCGAGCGACATCCAGACCGCGGCGAGGAGCGCCAGCCCGAGCAGGACCTTGAAGTAGACGCTGAAGCCGTCGAAGACGAGCATGCGGCCGAAGAGCCAGGCGCGCGTCGGCACGTGCATCAGACTGAGCGCCGACGCGATGGCCGCCGCCGCGCCCGCCAGCGCCACGACACCCGGCCAGCGGCTCCGCTCGACGCCGCTCGCGGTGAGCCCGAGGTCGAGCGCGAGCACGGCCATGATCGCCGCCGTGAGCACCAGCTCGGGGCCGAAGTAGAGGAGGCTCTGGGTCGCGCCCATGCGGCTAGCGCGCGGCGATCGACTCGGGCGGGGCCGGCGCGGCCGCCTTCTGGACCTGCTCGTTCAGGCGCAGGAGCGCCGGGCTCTGCAGGTTCAGGATGGGGGTCGGGTAGATGCCGAGGAAGAGGACGATCGCGGCGAGCGGCACGAGCGTGAAGAGCTCGCGGCCATTGATCTCGGCGAGGCCCAGGTATTTCTCGTTCGGCTGCCCGAGGTACATGCGCTGGAGCGCCCACAGGAGGTAGCCGGCGGTCAGGATGACTGCGCTCGCCGCCACGATGGTGAGGCCGGGGAACTGCTGCCACGCGCCGAGGAGCACGAGCGCCTCCGAGATGAACGCCGAGAGGCCGGGGAGCCCCATGGCGGCGAAGAAGGCGAAGCCCGTGACCCCGGTGTAGACGGGGACGATCGAGGCGAGGCCGCCAAAGCCGCTGATCTGGCGGTGGTGCGCCCGGTCGTAGATGACGCCCACCAGGAGGAACAGCATGGCGGTGATCGTCCCGTGGTTGAACATCTGGAGGACGGCGCCGTTGATCCCCTGCGGCGTGAAGGCCGCCATGCCGAGCATCACGTAGCCCATGTGGCTGATGCTCGAGTAGGCGACGAGCTTCTTCAGGTCCTCCTGCGCCATGGCGCACACCGCGCCGTAGACGATGTTGAGCGTGCCGAGCGCGGCCAGGAGCCAGAAGGCGACCGAGTGGCCGTGCCAGAGCGGCGCCAGCGTGGCCGCCGGCAGGATGCCGTAGTTGATGCGCAGGATGCCGTACGTCCCCATCTTGAGGAGCACGCCCGCGAGGATCACGGAGATCGCCGTCGGCGCCTCGACGTGCGCGTCGGGCAGCCAGGTGTGGAAGGGGAAGGCCGGGATCTTGATCGCGAAGCCGATGAACAGCGCCACCCACAGGATCACCTGGACGTCGAGCGGGATCTTCTTCGCGAGCAGCGTGCCGAGCTGCGTCATGTCGAAGGAGTGCGGGTCGGCGGCGAAGTAGAAGTAGAGGATCGCGACCAGCATGAGCACCGAGCCGAGCAGCGTGTAGAGGAAGAACTTGATCGCCGCATACTCGCGCCGCGGCCCGCCCCACACGCCGATCAGGAAGTACATCGGCAGCAGCATCAGCTCCCAGAAGATGAAGAACAGGAAGAAGTCGAGGGCGACGAAGGTGCCGAGCATGCCGGTCTCGAGCAGGAGGAAGAGCGCGAAGTAGCCCTTCACCGCCTTGTCGATGCCGAACGACGCGAACATGCAGAGGAAGCAGAGGAGCGCCGTGAGCAGGACCATGGTGATGCTGATGCCATCGACGCCGACGAAGTAGTTGATGCGGTAGGCGGGGATCCACGCGAAGCGCTGGACGAACTGCGGCGCGGTCGTCTGCGGGTCGAAGTGCGCGAGGAGCCAGACCGCGAGCAGCAGGGGCGGCGTGGCCGTCGCCACGCCCATCCAGCGGATGGCCGCGTGTGCCCGCGCCGGCAGGCAGAGGATCACCGCCATGCCGACGACCGGGATGAAGACCATCAGGCTCAGCACGTTGTGTTGCATCGTTCCCTCACGAAACCGACCAATAGATCAGCACGCCGCCGAGGACGCCGATCAGCACCACGTAGAGGTAGGCGCTGATGGCGCCGGTTTGGACGTTCCGCACGCGGCGCCCGATGAAGTAGGTGCCGTCCGCGACGGCGTTGACCGCCCCGTCCACCAGGTAGAGGTCGAAGAGCCCGGAGAGCCACGCCCAGCCACGCACGATCGCGGCCGAGAGGTTCACGATGCCGTCGATCACGTGGAGGTCGAACCAGGCGACGATCCGGCAGAGGAGCAGCCCGCCGCGCACGAAGACGAGGTCGTAGACCTCGTCGACGTAGTACTTGTCGAGCACGACGCGGTACGGCACGCCGCCCAGCGCCTCGCTGAACGCCTCGGGACGGAGCCGGCGCCGGTAGTACATGAGGTACGCGAGCCCGAAGCCCGCGAACGCGACCGCGACCGAGATCGCCATGAGCGTGATCTCGAGCCCGGCGCCGCCGGTCTCGGCATGCGCCGCGCTCGCCGCCGCGTTATGCCCCATCACCGGCTCCAGCCAGCCCTCGAAGAGGCTCGCGTGCGGGAACCCGAGCCACCCCGCCAGGACGGAGCCGGCCGCCAGCACCCAGAGCGGCACGGTCATGATGGACGGCGACTCGTGCAGGTGGTGCTGCGTCGCGTGGTCGGCCCGGCACTCGCCGAAGAAGACCATGAAAACCTGGCGGAACATGTAGAAGGCGGTCATGCCGGCCACCAGGACCGCGACCGCCCACAGGAGCGGGCTCCCGACGGGGCTCGACCAGGCCTGCCAGAGTATCTCGTCCTTCGAGAAGAAGCCCGCGAGCAGCGGGCAGCCGGCGATGGCGAGCGTCGCCACGAGGAAGGTGCGCGACGTCGCCGGCAGGTGCGCCCAGAGCCCGCCCATCTTCCGCATGTCCTGCTCGCCCCCCATGGCGTGGATGACGCTGCCGGCGCCGAGGAAGAGGCAGGCCTTGAAGAAGGCGTGGGTCATCAGGTGGAAGATGCCCGCCGCGTAGGCGCCCACCCCCATGGCGAGGAACATGTAGCCGAGCTGCGAGACCGTCGAGTAAGCGAGCACGCGCTTGATGTCGTTCTGCGCGAGCGCGATCGTCGCGGCCAGGAGCGCCGTGCCGGCGCCGATCACCGCCACCACCGCGAGCGTCTCCGGCGCCATCGAGAAGAGGAAGTTGAGCCGTGCGATCATGTAAACGCCCGCGGTCACCATGGTGGCGGCGTGGATCAGCGCGGAGACCGGCGTCGGGCCCGCCATGGCATCGGGCAGCCAGACGTAGAGGGGGATCTGCGCCGACTTGCCGGTCGCGCCGACGAAGAGGAGAAGCGTCACCGCCGTCGCCACCGGCAGCCCCCACACGAACTCGCTGCGCAGGAGGTAGGCGCGATCGACGAGCTCGCGGAAGACGAGCGTGGCCTCGCCGCGCGCGGCCAGGCTCCAGAAGAGGAGGAAGATGCCGAGCACGAAGCCGAAGTCGCCGACCCGGTTCACGATGAAGGCCTTGTTGCCGGCGGTCGTGTTCGGCAGCTCCTTGTGCCAGAAGCCGATCAGCCCCCAGGAGCAGAAGCCCACGCCCTCCCAGCCGACGAACATGAGGAGCAGGTTGTCGCCGAGGACGAGGGTCAGCATCGCGAAGGTGAAGAGGTTGAGATAGGCGAAGAAGCGCCAGTAGCCCGCGTCCTCGTGCATGTAGCCGGTGGCATAGACGTGGATGAGGCCGCCGATCCCCGTGACCACGAGGATCATCACCGCCGACAGCGGGTCGACCGCGAAGGCGAGGTCGACGTGCAGGTCGCCGACGTGGATCCACGGCAGCACATTGGCGAGGAGCCCTGGCACGCGGTGCTCGGGCTCGAGCCCGAGGAGCTGGACGAAGGCGACCACCGAGAGCAGGAAGGAGAGCGCGACGGTGCCGCAGGCGATCAGGCCGACCGGCCCCTTCCCGTAGCGGCGCTGGAGCGGCGCGCCGCCGAGCGCCAGCGCGGCCGCCCCCGCGAGCGGGAGGAGCGGGATCAGCGCCACGTACGGCGCGGAGGTCGGCACGTCGCTCACCCGCGCAGCCGGTCCGTCGCCTCGACGTCGATCGTCTCGAAGCGCTGGTAGATGCCGAGCACGATCGCGAGACCGATGGCGGCCTCGGCGGCGGCGAGCATGATCACGAAGATCGCGAACAGCTGGCCGTCGTAGCCGCCCGGCCCGTAGCGGGCGAAGGCCACGTAGTTGATGTTGGCGGAGTTGAGGATCAGCTCGATCCCCATGAGGATGCCGATGGCGTTGCGGCGCGTGACGACGCAGAAGAGACCGAGCGAGAAGAGGACGGCCGACAGGACCACGAAGTGGATGAGCGACGGCCCGCTCACCCCTTCACCTCCTTGCGCGACACCACGATCGCGCCGATGAGGGCGGCGAGCAGCACCACCGAGGCGACCTCGAAGGGCAGCACGTAGGCGCCGAGGAAGGCGTCCCCGATGCCGGCGGTGGTCGGCGCCGGCGGGCCCGGCTGACCCTGGACCCAGCGCGCCGTGCGCGCCACCCGGATCATCCACGTGGCCACGACACCGACCACGACGAGACCCGGGAGCCTCCCGACGGCGCGGTTCGAGACCTGCACGTCGATGCGGTGGGTGAGCATCACGGCAAACAGGGTGAGCACGAGGATGCCGCCCACGTAGACGAAGAGCTGGATCACGCCGAGGAAGTCGGCGCCGAGGAGGACGAAGATCGCGGCGACGCCGAGGAAGGTCCCCATGAGCGCGAAGGCCGAGTAGAGGATGTTCGTGCCGAATGCCACGCCGCAGGCCGAGCCGACGGTGACGGCGGCGAGGAGGTAGAAGACGGCAGTCGTGACCGACACGAAATGTGCTCGGGTTTTCGCGACGTTGGGGACCCGAGGCGTTTACCAAATGACCCCCGGGAGGGCAAACGGGCGCGACCGCCGGGAACCCGTGGACGGGGTCAGTCGGGGCACCCTCGCCGGGCGAGGTAGATGTCGCTGTCGCCGTTGCGGTCGTCTTCCCACACGACGTAGCACACGCGCCGGGCGCGATGCCCGGTGATCGCGAGGCGCGGGCGCGTCTGCTCGCTCACGCCCGTCCCGGTGTCGTCCACCCGCTCCGACGGCGCGAAGGTCGCGCCGCCGTCGGCGCTGGTGGTGAAGAAGACGTCGTCGTTGCCGAGGCGATCGTCCTGCCAGGCGACGAAGAGGTGGCTCCGGTCGAGCGCGAGCGATGGGTGCCACTGGTTGGACGGCGTGTCATGGTCGGGGTCGAAGCCCGCCTTCGAGTCGTCGAGCCGGCGGTTCGGCGAGAAGTGCAGGCCGCCGTCGTCGCTGCGCGCGTAGAAGATGTTCGTATCGGGCTCGCGCGCGCGCAGGTCGGTCCACACGACGTGCACGTGGCCCAGGCGGTCGGCCGCGACCGACGGACGCTCGTCGATGCGCTCGAAGTCCGGGAAGTCGTCGACCTGGACGTTCGACCCCCAGCTCGCGCCCCGGTCGGGGCTGCGCGCGAGGAAGATGTCCCAGTTGTAGTTGCGGAAGTCGGCCCACGCGGCGTAGAGGCTCCGTCCGGAGGCCGCGAGCGTCGGCCCCCACTTGTTGTCGAGGTGCGTGGCGAGCGGTACCGGCGCACCCCCATCGACGCGTACGGCCGGACCGAACACCGTGCCGCCGCGGCGACCGTGGGCGGCGAAGACGTGCTCGAGCGGCTCGCCCTCGGGGCCCGCGTCCCGCTCGTCCACCCAGGCGACGACCGGATCCGTGCCGACGAACGCGATCGCGGGCAGCCACTTGCCCGAGGCGTCGAGGCCGTCGACGCGCACGTCGGCACCGCGCTTGCGTCCGAGCGGGCCCAGGCGCGCGAGCTTGATCCGGCCCTGCCGGTCGTCGTGACCGGCGGCGAACTCCTGCCACACGACGAGGACGCGGTTGCCGCGCACCGCGACCGCGGGGAAGAGCTCGGCCACTGTCCCCGCCGGGTTGTCGCTCACCCGGATCGGCGACGCGAACGTCTGGCCGCCGTCGCGGCTCACGGCGAGAAAGACGTTCTCGAGCCCGGCGCGCGCCTCGTGCCAGACGACGTAGACGCGCGCGCCGGCGGCCGCGAGCTGCGGGGCGTGCTGCGCGACGGGCATAGTCTCCGGGCCGCTCACCCGCACGCTGGGCGAGAACCGCGGCGGCGGGGCTCGCACCGGGTCGACCGGCGCCGTGGTGGGGCCGTCGGGGAGCGTCACGTCGGTCCACACGACCGCCTCGCGGTAGCCGTTCTCGCAGGCGCCGACGATCAGCGAGCCGCCGCACGGAACGCCCGAGCCCGGCAGCAGCTTGGCGCCGTCGGCCGCGAGCAGCATGCGCCGCTCGGCGAGCGTCAGCGCGGGGCTGGCGATGCCGGGGTCGGGCTCGATCCAGGCCGCGATCACGCGGAAGCCGGTGTCGGGGTTCTGCCCGATCCACGCGTTCTGCGGGCCGAGCGGGCCCGGACTCGCCTTCCCCTTGCGGCCGAGGATCGCGCTCTGCCCGTCGAAGGTGATCTCGAAGAGGTTGCCCGTCAGGCTGGCGTTGACGTTCACCAGGAAGCCGGCCTCCTTCTCGAGGTTCGCGAAGCCGCCCTCCTTGAAGACGTCGGGCTGCCAGGGATCGGCCGCATACGCCCACTCGCTGAACGCTTCGTTCTGGAGCATCACCGTGGCGCCCTTGGCCGCGAAGCGGTCGTTGACGTCGACCATCCACGCGTCCTTGGAGATGACGACGGCGAGGCGGCCGACGGGCGTATCGAGCACCTCCATGTCGCGCACCGGTCCGAAGGCGAGCGCGAGGCCGACGGCCTGGCCAGGCGGCGGCTGCTCGATCGGCGTCAAGTACGCCTTGTCGGTCGAGCCATTGACGACGCCGGCGGTTTCCGCGGGCGCATGCAGCGTCCCGCCGTTCCCGTCGGGCACCAGCACCGACCCGTCGGGCGCAAAGATGAACGTGGTGTTGTGCGCCAGCGGAGACACCGCCTCGTAGGCGTAGGTCCGCGTCGGCTCGTCGGGATCGCGCAGCAGGGCGACGAGCCCCGGGTCGTCCGCTTCGTCCACCCGGCGCGCGGGAGCCGCGTTGACGCTCGCCGCGAGGTGGACGCCGTACGTCACCGCGAGGTCGCGGAACGTCTCGTAGAAGGCGCGGTAGAACGTGTCGGTCAGGGCGAGGACGAGGACCCGCACCGCTGGCTGGCCCGGAAACTTGCTCTGGTAGTAGCTGAACTGCGCCCCGTAGGGCCCGAGCAGCCCGGCGATCGCGAGCGTCGAGCTCGTCTGCTGCCGTGCCGCGGCGCCGCGGCTGCCGATGAAGGCCGTGATGAGGCCGACGTCCTCGGGAAAGACCACGAGCGCGTTCGCCGGCGCGCCCGGATCGGCGGGGAGGAGGTGGCTCGCCACGTCGTCGACGCCCGCCTGCACGAAGTTGCTGCGTCCCGGGAAGGTCGCGTCCATCAGCGCGGTCATCTTGTCGCGGTAGGTCTGGTAGGTGACGGCGTCGTCGAGGCGCTGCTTGTTGCCGACGGCGAAGATGCGAACGGGCGCGGCAAAGGCCGGCTCCGTCAGGACCATGAGCGCGAGGCAGGCGACGAGGCGTGGCCGCATGCGGCCGAGCCTAACGCTCGCCGACGCCCGCGAGCAAGGAGTTCCGTACGGGCGCGGTTCGACGATGCCGCGCTCCGGCGGTAAGGTGTCGGCGTGGACCGCATGGACCGCCCGCGGAGACGGCGGAGGACCGGTCCCTGGCTCGCCGCCGTGCTGGCGCTCGTCGCCCTGGCGCTCGGTGCCTACGTGTGGCTTCGAAGGCCACCCCTCATCACTCTGCCGGTGCCCCCGAGCTCCGCTCCCGGTCCCGAACCCACTCCGCCGCCAACCGTGCCCCCGCCCGCGGTCACCGAGCCGCTCGCGGCGCCGCCCGGCACCGCGCCCGATACGCCCGAGGAGCGGGGGCTGCCGCCGCTCGCCGAGAGCGACACGCTGGTGCGGGAGCTCGCGAGCGGGCTCACGTCCCACCCGGGGCTCTCCGTCTGGCTGTCCACGGACGGGCTGATCCAGCGCTTCGTGGCCGCGGTCGACAACATCGCCGGCGGCGAGAGCCCGCGGCCGCACCTGCTGTTCCTCGCCCCCGCGGCGAAGTTTCGCGTCGTGCGCCGCAAGGGTCGCCTGTACGTCGACCCGAAGAGCTACGAGCGCTACGACCTGGTCGCCGACGTGCTGGCCTCGCTCGACCCGCCGCGCACGGTCGAGGTCTACCGGCGGCTCCAGCCCCTGTGCGAGGACGCCTATCGCGGGCTCGGCAAGCCGCAGGGCCGCTTCGACGACGTCCTCGTCAAGGCGATCCGCACGCTGCTCGCCACGCCCGTCGTCGAGGGCGACGTCGAGCTGACGCCCAAGGTGATCACCTACGCGTTCGCCGATCCGGCGCTGGAGGGACTGAGCCCGGCTCAGAAGCACCTCCTGCGCATGGGGCCGAAGAACGAGCGCGCGATCCAGGCGGAGCTCCGCGCCCTCGCGACGGCGCTCGGCATGGGCTGAATGCGCGAGCGAGGCTGCGGATGGCCCCCGCCGACCCGACCTCGCAGCCGGCTGCGAGGCACTCCGAGCGCCCCGGGGAGACCCCTAGGACTCCGTCACGCTCGCTCGGGGTTCGCCCAGGGTGCCTATCTAGGGAGATCCTAGTTGTGCGAGATGAAGGACATACGGTACATGGCTCAGCCCATGCGACCGACCCGCCCCACCTCCTTGGCCCGTGCATTCGCCGCCGCCGTGGCTCTCCTGCTCGCGTTCCCGAACGCGGCGCGGGCCATTCACCACAACGTCACGCTGCTCGGGGAAACGCAGTGCACGAACGACACCGCCATCCAGCTCGTGCGTGTCAGGATGGACAGCCCTGACGCGTTCTCCTGGAACAACTGCGTCAACCTGACGTTTCAGAACGCGGCGGGAGTGCAGACCGGAGTGTTCGCGGTCCACCAGGATCCTCCCGCGGGCAACGGCCTGGTCGTCGGCATCGGGACGGCCGAGCTCGCGAGCACGCCCGGGGCGCCGCCGATCCACCTCGTCATCCCGAGCACCCTGATGAACCCGAACGGCAGCGTGTGCTACCGGGGGATCAAGGGCAACACGCACATCCCGGACGGCCGCGGCTGCAGCGCCATCGACCTGTGTGTTCCCGTGACGCAGGCGACGTGCGGCTGCGACCACCTGCCGAACAGCGGCAAGACGCTCGACCGGTGCGGCGTCTGCGGCGGGAACGGCAGCACCTGCGGCTGCGGCAACGGGATCGTCGATCCCGGAGAGCAGTGCGACGGCGGCCCCTGCTGCTCCGCGAGCTGCACGTTCCTGCCCGCCACGACGGTCTGCCGGGCCGCGGCCGGCGACTGCGATCTCGCGGAGA